>JAGLHQ010000278.1 GCA_023143375.1 Planctomycetota bacterium | reverse complement strand
TGTTTGTCATTTGTAGAAGTAAGAACAACGATGGGAATCCTGGAGTTTGCCTTTTGTATCCTGCGGAAAGTATCGATACCTTTGCTGTCGGGCAGGCTGAGATTGAGGAGTATGTTATCGAATCGCGAAGTTTTTAGTTTCTCAACTGCGGTAGATAACGTCGCAGCGGTTTGGAGTTTGCATTTTAAAAGCTGAGGAGATTTAGAGAGCATCCGTTCAATTAGATTCTGCGTGATCGGATCGTCCTCGACTACGAGAACATTTGTCGGCTGGGTATCCATACCAACTCACTCCATGACAGTTACGGTTTACTCCTTGTCGATTTTGCCGGGACTCGACAGTCCTTACATAAGTAAAGCTGTAACCCTATACATCCGATAATATCGGCTATTTCACCCATAAAGTGAAGCCTTTTTTTGGAAAATATGTAAAATTCTTAAAAAATATCCGTAACATTGCCCTTTTGCGTGAATATTGATCAAACCGCTTTCGACGGCGTCAGTTTCATCCTATGCCCTCTAAGCTCTTTCTGCAGCAGCTTTGCTCGGCTGTCTGTCATCTTGTTCAGTTCTGCCCAAAACTGCTTCGAGTGGTTCATGTGATGCAAGTGACATAATTCGTGCAGAAGTAAATAATCCTGCAAGTGCTCCGGCAAAAAAGCGATGTTAATATTCAGGCTGATGTTGCCTTTGCTGCTGCAACTACCCCATTTTGTCTTTTGGCATCTGAAAGTCATTTGTCTGTAAGAGATATCATGTTTGGCAGCGAAATGGTTCATTCGCTCGAACAACCGACCCTGAGCCTTGTCCAGATCGATATCAGGTATAGGAGCCCGCTCTATCTTGTCCTGCTGCTCTAATCGGTGCAGATGTTTTTTTATCCAATCGATCTTTGACTGTACAAACTGTTTGGCCTGTTTTTTGGTAGCCTTTCGCGGGATCGTTACTGTTATAGTTTGTGCGGGCTTTACGGTTATCCGCAGATATTTAGCACGAGCCGACCGAGTATAGGTCACCGGCGGAAGTTCGGAAATAGCAATGTCATTTTCATTTACCATAGTTAAGCATCTTACTGAGATATTCTGTTCCTGCAAGTTCGTTGTTTTTTTGTCCTCCTTTTGTGCCTGCCTTTAGGGCGTGTTGCCCAAACACATTACGGCAAAATAACTTGCCTTTTTGCCCTCTTCGGCGTTAAAAATCCTCGCAAGAGAATAGCTCTTGCTGTGGTTTTTGCCTTGAATAGAACAAAAATTCAAGCCCTTTTGCTCGAAAGCCATTTGGGCAACAAGCCCTTCAGGCAGATAACTCGCTGATTCGTTTGCTTGTTATGTGCATTTCTGTAATAAATTTGTGTCCCATTTTGTGTCATTTGGTCATCGTTTTTAAATTGGGTTTGTTTTTTTGGGCGTTTTTTAGCTATCTCCTTAATTCCTTGCTACTGCTTGGCTTATGGTGATTTTGTGATTATCAAATTGGGTTTGTTTTCCATACTTTATGCCTTTAGGCGGCTGGGGGGTCCAGTTTTTTTATCATGTTTAGTCTTTGTATCTCCATTATTGTTTTGTATAGGCTGTGCTCTATTCTGCGTTCGTACATTAGGAGGCGTTCGAGAACCCTTGTTTGTTCGAAGTCCTTTACTATGGTTTGTCCGAGGGTTGATCCTTCGGTGGCGGGGGGTGAATCTGGGTCTGAGGTTTGGGAAAGGATGGATTGTGCGAGTCTGGATATTGGGCTTTGGGTTTTTTGGGCGGATAGTGCGTCGATGGCGTGGTTTTGGATGTTTGAGGCGCGTTTTAGCTGCCATGAGAGGTTTATGACTCGGTCGACGAGCATTAATTCCATGGGGGTTGAGGGGGCCAATTCGTCGAGGAACTGTGCTCGGTGGAGGTCGAAATCGGCTTGGTTTTCTGATTCAATGATGTTTTTTTCGGCTGATAGGCCGTGCTTTATGGCGTTTTGTGAGGTGGCGAGCTTGCCCTGGTGGGTGCGCGGGCCGGTGGATCTTTGTGCGTTTTGACGGTTTGCGGTTATTTGAGCTTGTGTTGCCATTGTTTTTCTCCTAAATAAGATTAACTTATATTGTATGTTAGATATATATCATACAGGGCAATGGATTAGATGTAAAGTAAAAAAAAGAAAATTATCCACAGATTTCACAGTTTTTGAAAACACACTTGACAGCCCTGTTGATTGATGTCACATTACATATATAATATAACATAGTTATGAGGACATTATCATGGCACGCGGAAAATCCGGACGGGTTGTTTTGGAAATAGACCCGGAATTAAAATGCAAACTTTATCATGCATTAGAAAGCAAACAGCAAACTATGAAAGACTGGTTTGTCGGTGAAGCTGAGGCATTGATTGACAATCATAAACATCCTTCTTTATTTGATGTGCAAGATAAATTAGAATAGAGAAGACTAAGAAAGAATAAATATGAATTTCAAGAAAAATGAGTCTGCTCAGAAACTAAGAGGGGGATATTATACGCCTTTGGATTTAGCTAATTATTTAGCACGATGGGTTGGCGAGATAAAACCTAAAAACATCCTTGAACCTAGTTGTGGCGATGGAGCATTTATTGAGGCTATCGCATCTTCAATTTCAAATAAGACGGCTGTTACAGGAATTGAGCTTGAATTAGAAGAGGCTGAAAAAGCAAGAAATACAGCAGAATCTCTAAAAGGCATAGATGTAACAATAGAGAATGCTGATTTTTTACAATGGTTTCTGGACAATATTGATTCGCATGCACCGTTCGATGCGATATTAGGCAATCCTCCTTTTATCCGTTACCAATATCTAACAAAACAGACACAGAAACTTTCTGCAACAATTTTTAAAAAATTCAATTTACCATTTACTAAGCATACAAATGCCTGGGTTCCATTTGTCATAGCTTCTTTGGCATTACTTGGGCCAGGCGGACGTATTGCAATGGTTTTGCCTTCCGAAATAATACACATAATGCATGCCCAATCACTTCGCAATTACATAGGCCAACATTGCAAACGGTTAATCATAGTCGATCCAGAAGAAATTTGGTTTGAAGGAACTCTTCAAGGAGCTGTTCTATTTCTAGCTGAGAAAAAACTAGACACCAAAGAACGTACTGTCGGATTGGGGATTATTCCAACAAAAGGAAAGAAGTTTTTAAATGCAAGTCCCTCTGAGTATTTCAAAAAAACTAATTTTATAAATGGTAAAACCATCGAAGGAAAATGGACAAGAGCGCTTCTAACTAAAGGCGAATTAAATTTATATGATGAGATAACCTCAAAAGATGACGTGCATCAATTCTCGGATATTGCCGATGTTAAAGTTGGCTTGGTGACTGGCGCCAATAAATTCTTTTTAGTAAATGACGAGACTGTAAAAAAATATGACTTGAAGAAATGGGCTCATCCAATGTTTGGAAGAAGCATTCATTGTCCTGGTGCTGTATATGACAAGAAGCAACATTTGTCAAATTCTAACTCCGGATTGCCGTCTAACTTTATTTGGTTTGATGTTAATGATAAATCAGAACTTTCTAAAAGCGCTCTTAAGTACATTAGCGAAGGAGAGATGGATAGTTTACATGAACGCTATAAGTGCAGAATACGGACACCTTGGTTCAAAGTACCATATGTATATTCTACATCTATTGGCATGTTGAAACGAGCCAATAACTTTCCACGTCTTATATATAATGACATTGAGGCCTACACTACTGATACTGCATATCGAATTACAACTACTAATGTTAATGCCAAAAAGCTAGTGTATTGCTTTGTGAATTCGCTGACAGCGTTAAGTTCTGAATTGGAAGGCCGGCATTACGGCGGGGGAGTTCTAGAACTGGTGCCGTCGGAGATTGGACGATTATTTATACCAATCCCCCGAAATACTAAACCTGCCCTTATGCAACTGGACCATGCTATAAGGAAAACCTCTCCACGAGATATTCTTGCGCGACAAGACAACAAAATCCTCAGGAAACTTGGTTTGTCTAATAATGAAATACTATGCATGCATAATGCCTGGAATCGGCTTCGCAATAGACGACAACGCACTTCTGGAGAAACTAATCAATAACAATTACAAAGTTTCTACCATCTCTTTTGTATAATTTTAGAGTCCTGTCAAGCAAGTCTCTTTTTGAAATCAAAGGTCTCGCGTCTCCCCACTTGATTTTTGTCATAACATTGTGTTGTCGATAACTTTCTGTATTTGTTCTCGGGTCGTGTGTTACCTCCAAACTAAAAGTCCCGTATGAATAGTGTTTGATAACAATTTCTGCTACTATATGCGCCCTTTCGAGATAATTGCTTCTTGAAAACAGATCAGTACTCCAAGTCAATTCAGAAAAAACAATATCTCGGAAATAACTTTGAAAATCGATATCTTCCATTAGCCCTTTGCCGAGATTCGTGTCACCAGTAATATTCGTATTAGTCCCGCTTGGGATATTTAGACTTCTTTCAGTTAAAGGTTTACTTTCCCATACAAGAGTTGCTTTATTAGGTTGAACTTGCATTTTCGTTCTTGGTATTCCTGCATGTGGTTTTTTCTTTCGTTTAACATGTGTAGGCATAGGAGGCAACTTATCACGATCTGTATTTTTTGCCACACTATTGGTAACTGGGAGTCGAGATACCTTTTCATCTTCAAGTCGAAATTCTTTTAATAACTTTTCCGCCTCTTTTTCAGTGCTGATTTGGAACACATGATCTGGATACGCTTTTGGCATATTCATGGTAGTGTCGATTAAGTCTGTTAGAAATTTCTCGTCATTCTCATCGGTCCTATCGAGTTTAACTATCGAACTGGCTTCAATATTCCTGTTTAAGCCACCAAAAGTAAGGTTGGCACTGCCCAAAATTACATGCGCAAGATTGGCATTATATCCAGCGTATATTTTGGGGTGAAATATTTTAGAATTTGACGCTGTATCGACAACAAAGGGCTTGATTCCCGCTTTTAAAAGAGAAAGAATCCCCTGCACAGAAGTCACACCATTTCTTATTCCAACAAAAAAAACGACTTTCGATGAAATTTTATTCAACTTTTCACTGATTGCATTAACACCACTTTTTCGCACAAACGCCAAACTCAATACAAAGTCGTCCATATCTGGCAAAGACAACAAAGTATTAACGGCAGTCTGGTGATCATCATTTTCTCTAAGCCCCTGCATCAGTATATCTATATTTGCCATCTACACATTTTCCTTTTGTCTTCTGTCGTGATTTGGAGATACGTATCTATAATTCTTTTTGCTTGTAAATACCCTAACACACGTTCTGTGAAACCGCAAACATTAAAGAGTAATAACTCAGCGTCCCCTGCGATAAATGAGCGTCAGGCGATTCCGGCCAGTTTATGATTCGAATGCTTTGGCTGCTACTGAGAAGGGGCGGTGTCTTCCTATGTTGTTTAGGAGTCCTACTGCGAGCATGCTTACCAGCAGGCTTGAACCGCCATAGCTGATAAAGGGCAGGGTTAGGCCGGTGATGGGCATCAGGCCCAGTGTCATGCTGACGTTTATTATCACTTCTACCGCGAACATTGCTACGATTCCGACCGAGACGAGTCTTCCGAACGGGTCTGTGTTTAGCCATGCGATCTCCAGGCCGCAGGCGATGATTATTGCATACAGACCAAAAACCACCCCGCAGCCGAGAAAACCCCACTGATGGGCGATGATCGCGAAAATGAAGTCGTTATGCCGTTCGGGAAGGGTGCTGTATTTAATATAGGGGCCTTTTCTAAAGCCGAAGCCTTTTAGCCCCCCGGATGCGATGGCGTATTTTGAGTGCATCAGTTGCCATCCCGATGTTTGGAGCCACTGTTTTTTGTCGAATTTGGCGTTTCCTGTGAGTGTTTTTGATATTTTTGGGTTATCTTCGGCTAGCTGCTGTATCCATGTATTGGTGTTTTCAGGGTCGTCGGGGTGGATCTTGTCGCCCTGGAGGAGCACGCAGCTTATCCTTCTGCGCTGGTATGTGTTCATGTTCTGCCATAGCAGGGGGCTTACAATGATAGCTAAGAGTATTATGACCATCAGGTGCTTTACTTTTGCGCCGGCGACGAAAAGCATTGAAAAGAGTATCGGCATCATTAATAGTACCGTTCCCAGGTCCGGCTCGTTTAGGATCAGTATCATTGCCAGCAGGGTTAGGGCGAAAGGTCCTATAAGTGTTGACAGGTGGCGGTAGTTCTTTCTGAATCGGAGGTACCATGCCAGGGCTGCGATGTATGCGATCTTGCAGAATTCTGACGGTTGGAGCTGTATGAATTTGCTGCCGATTCCGACGCGTATCCATCGGCAAGTGCCGTTTATTACGGGAATAAAAGGGATATTGAATGATTTGCCGATCAGGAGCATGGTTAGGACGGCCAGGATGAGTGCGTATATCCAGTAGCTCGGGGGGCCGAGCCATCGGTAATCGAAGAGGTTTATCAGTAAGATGGCGATGATGCCGACACCTGCGAAGACTGCTTGCTTCTTCCATGCGGCGGCGTATGGGCCGGTCTCGGACTCAAGCGGGTGTCCCGATGCGTAGATGGTTGCGATGCCTATGGCGATCAGCGCAAGCATCGCGGTCAGCATTATCAGCCTTAGCGTGGCCAGTCGGCCTGTCAGAATGTTAGTTATCATTGGCATCTGTTATACTGTTCTTAAAAGTATACCGTTTCTATACCGTTTCTATACCGATTTCAACTTTTCGCCGTCCGCATTAAGTCTTTATACTCTACTGCGGCAATTATAGTTCTGTTATAGACTCAAACTGATCGTCAACGATATTAAAGTTAACGTAAGCCACTGCAATTAAAAGATTTGCATGACAACTGTTTTTTATAAAAATGTATCGGCCGCCAGGCCGTATCTTTCCCTAACGACTAAAAACCAACGACTAACGACTCTCAATCTGACCAATCGGTCAGTTTGGGTTATAGAGCACGCCGATGGGCTTGTCGGCCTAAGTCAATCGCTATCGCAAACTAGCAAAACAAGGCTTTTGTTTTAGCTGGTTATTAATAGTATCGAGTTTATATGGGAAAAAAAATTAAAATCTTCCTATATTAAAGGAAAAAATATGTTAAAATGGGCAAAAAGTGCGGTTTTTTGGTCCAAAAACCGACTATAAGTTATGGTCTGGTTTGGGCTTAAAAAAGTCACAAGAATATGTGCTAAAATCTGATTTTTTCCTTGCAATTTGAGAGCGTATGTTATAACATAGGGAATAACGGGCAAGCTGAGATCAGATCTTGGTGTGCCGGTTGCGCAAATGCCCGCGACGCGAGGACGGTGGAAAGCGGGATTTATCGAAAAAGTTATAGGTTGCCGGGTGCGTTGCCTTGCAGTCTTAAAAGAGAGAAGGAAAAGAAGAAAAAGAGAAAGGTTAGGTGTTTTATGAAGAAGGCATTGGTTATTATGATGTTGGTCATGGCCGCACCGCTGTATGCTGTTGTAATTACAACAGACTTAAGTGTACTCGGTCAGGCAACACTGACATGGGATTCGAGTGGCGACGGTGAAGGCGTTGTAGCAATGGGTATTAACGTTGACAGTCCTGCTGTCATTGACGCTGTCGCAGTTGACAGTTTCTTTGATGTGTTTATGGATGCTGCTCATGACGAAGAAGCAGGCGACGGTTATGTGTATGGCGAAGGTACTCCTATCGCTGACCAGACCGCGGCAGGCGAAGTAGCTTTGTCAGCTAATTTTGCGATCAGCATGGGTATCCTTGGCGATCCTACTCCTATTGCTGCTCAGACAAGCGGAATGATTGTTTTGACATGTGCCGCAGGTGCAGTAGATGTAACGATCAGCGAAAACGATCTTCGCGGCGGTATCGTTGGTGAAAGTGGTGCAGATCTGCCCCTGACCGGTGATCTTATATTCACGATTCTACCAGATGTACCTCCCACTTGTATTACAGCCGCAGATGGTGTCCTCTATACACAGTGGGTTGAAGCTGGTGAGCCAGAATGCTGGTGCTATCCTACGCAGTGTTACGGTGATGCAGATGGTAAGAGCGTTGGTAGCCTGTTTGCTGGTTATACACATGTAAATACAGACGACTTGAACATACTGTCAGCCGGTTGGCTGATCAAAGACGTACCAAAGGGTATCGGTATCCTTGGTATCACTGGTCCAAATGGTGATCCAGCAGCTTGTGCTGACTTTGATAGAAATAAAGTTGGTAGCCTGTTTGCAGGTTATACCCGTGTTAACACAAATGACCTTGACATCATGTCATTGTACTATCTGGTTAAAGAAGTACCTAAGGGCACTGGAACACCTAAGGATTGTTATCCTGGTAACAGAGCTCCTCTGTAATAGTTGAAAATTAAAGAAAGACACACACACCTCTTAAGAGGGTTTTTCGTACGAATTGTTTTGAAAGGAGAAAGATGATGAAGAAATGTTTAGTTTTATTGATGGTTCTTGGTATCGCATCAATGGCAACCGCAGGTCTGGTAGTTACAGGCGATGCAGCATCGTTCACAATTGAGAGTGATGCGGCTGGTGTAGCAGGTGACACAGGTCAGTTTACTGGCTTTGTTGGCATCCAAGATGGCGCGTCAGTAATGACCGCTTTCACTTGGGGTGCTGCTGCTGTTGTTGGTGCAGATCCTGTGCTTTATGGCTATGTTCCTGGTACCGCTCTTGGTCTGCCTAACGGTTATGATCTTGCAAACCTGACAGTAACAGATGGTTCACCAACAAGTTTTCTTGGTATTGGTGATGTCCTGACGTTTGATGTTACTGGTGCAGTTCCTTATACAGTAGTTGTATGGGACAGTGCATTCACAGAGTTGGCAAGCGCAACTATCGTTCCAGAGCCAATGACCATGGGCCTTTTGGGCCTTGGTGGTTTGTTCCTGCGTCGTCGCAAATAAGCGATTACTAAGAACACAATCGTACATCTCTTTATGAGGTTTAAAGGGCTTGCTTCGGCAAGCCCTTTTTTTATGGTTAAACTAATTTTACCGCTGAGAACGCGAAGGCCGCGGAGAAAAAACGGAACCACTAATGGACACGAATAGACACTAATTATAATCCACTGATTACACAAGCTTACTTTTTATTTTGTAATTATTTCCAGATATGAGTATAATGCAGGCTTGATCTTTTGAGTTTACTATAAAGGCATAAGATGAAGTTTAAAACAATAGCTATTTCAATAGTTTTAGTGCTTGCAGCAGTGGCAATATATTTTCAAGCCAACAAAGGGCCCAAGATACGCAATGTTCTGCTGATCAGTATGGATACGACGCGAGCGGATTATTTAAGCTGTTATGGCTATCCTCGCGAAACTACACCTTTTATCGATTCGTTAGCCGCAGAGGGGGTGCTTTTTGAAAACGCCATATCGCCTGCTCCCCTTACGCTGCCGTCGCATAGTTCTATGCTTACAGGAACCATCCCTCCCTACCATGGCGTGCATGACAATCTGGAATACAGGCTAGGAGAGTCGAATATAACCTTAGCAGAGGTGTTTAAGGACAATGGTTACCAGACAGCGGCTGTCGTAAGTTCCTATGTTTTAGATTCGCAGTTTGGTCTTGATCAGGGTTTCGATTATTATAATGATCAGTTTGTCGAAAAGATCATAGGAAGCAGCCATTTTGCAGAACGCAGAGGCCAGGAAACAACGGAGATGATCAACAACTGGCTTGGAGAGAACGGTCAAGAACCGTTCTTTATGTTCGCTCATTACTATGATCCTCATGCTAAATACGATGCTCCTGAACCGTTTGGATCGAAGTTTAGTTCACAGTTCGATATTGGCATTGATATAATAAAGAACAACTATGCCGAAGAGATCGCTTATACGGATCATTGTATTAATCAGGTGGTTGATAAACTGAAAGAGATCGGTCAATATGATTCAACGTTGATCATAATAACGGGCGATCACGGTGAAATGCTTGGTGAACATGGCGAAATGACGCATGCTTATTTCGTTTACAGGGGTGCGATACATGTGCCGTTGATATTCAAGGTGCCCGGGATGAGAGATGCTAAAAGAATCCAATCGGTTGCAGGTCTTATAGACATAGTGCCTACGGTATGCAGCCTGTTGGAGATTGAAATAGATACTCCTTTGCACGGCAAGGATGTTTCAGATGTGTTTTATGAAAAAGCTTACCCAGAAGACAGGTATGTGTACTCAGAAAGTCTTGTTCCAACAACTTTTTTTAATGCCAATTCTTTGTTATCTGTCACAACGAATGACTGGCAGTATATCCAGACAACGCGACCGGAATTGTATAGCTTTAGAAAAGACCTTAAGCAACAAAACAATCTAATTCACGAACAATCAAACAGATCTCGTGTTATGCAGGACAAGTTAAAAAATATACTTGAAGCACAAGTTCGCACAGATATTTCTGACGGCAAAAATATCTTTGATGAGGATACTAAAAAGAAGTTAGAATCGTTGGGGTATGTTCAGGGTGGCAATAAAATAGATGAATCATTTAGTTTCGATCAAAGCAGGCCGGATCCTAAAGATATAGTGGGTTTTTATATTAAAAAATTAGATGTAGTAAATTATATGATGGAAAAAGAATATGACAGAGCACGAGAGATTTGTCATGAGATAAGAGACGGCTTTCCGGATAATTCGTTCCCACTTTTTTTGTTGGGTGACATAGCGAAAAATGAGAAAAAATATCAAGAGGCGATTGACAGTTATCGCAAGGGTCAAGAAATTGATCCGGATAACTATAAAGGGTATAGTAAATTAGGTGTTGTTTTTTCGCTTCAGGAAAAGTATTCTCTGGCGATAGGTCAGTTCCAAAAGGCGCTTCAGTTAAGGCCCGATGACATGGAAAGCTTAAGAGAGATCGGGGTCGCTTATGCACATCTTGAAGATTATGCGGAATCTACGAAGTATTTATCTAAAGCGATCGAGATATTTCCGGAGGATGCTGTAGCAAATGCGATGTTTGCCGAATCGGTTTATCGTCAGCAAAAAATAGACGAAGCTATTGAATATTGGGAAAGGGCACTAGAACTTGATCCAGAGGTTGAGAATGTAAAGGAGCAGTTGGCAGAAGCAAAGGGGATAAAACAAAAAGTGGATGCTGCCGCCGAGCAAAACAAGATCGCCGAGTCGTATTTTGCAAAAGGCGATATTGCAATGGCGATAGAGCACTGGAAAAAAGCGGTTGCGATTAATGATAAATGGCCTGCGGTTCTTAACAACCTTGCATGGATACTTTCGACGAGCAAAGATGAAAATATCCGCGACCCTCAGTCGGCCATGAAGTATGGATTGAAGGCCTGTGAGCTTACCGGATATAAAAATGCAGAGTTGCTTGATTCGCTGGCTGTTGCTTATGCCGCGAGTGGGAATTTTTCAGAGGGGATAAAAGTTGCAGAAAAAGCGATCAATATTGCGATATTATTAGGTATGGAAGCGAAAGCAAAAGAGATCGGTACTCGATTAGAGCTTTACATGGCTGGTAGGCCTTATTACGAGAACTATTGACATTAATAAAGTTTGGAGAAATACAATGAAGAATATGTTTTTGATTATGATATTTGCGATTTTATTGATGGGTTGCCAAGAGCAGTTTCAAAATGACAGCATGGAAGTCACTTTAAACGATGGTGGACGTTTCCCGTCCTTTCTGGTTGGTACGTGGGAAAACGAGGGAAGCGTGTGGTCTTTTACGTTTGGGCCTGATGGGCGAATATTGTCGATGATACATGCTCTTGGCGGTGTAGAATTACGGCCCGGTGAAATAACCACGGAACCGACAAGAGGTGGTGGAAAGGCGATTTATGAACCAGGTAAATGGCTGGTTCGTTACGACTCAGAAGACCGGATTTTGTCCGTTGATATCGTATTAGATAATGTTCACTTAGAGATCGGAGGTGGGGTTCTGGAAGGCTCTCGAACAGATGTCTTTGGAGGAAAGGTGTCAGATGATGGGACGAAGTGGACTGCCGATAGCTGCAATCTGCTTGATATGATAGCTTATGTACCAGAGCCAAGGCCGATGAAAGTGGATTGGGCGGATTGTGAGATTAGTGGAAAGACTTTGGTATTTGAAAAAGTTAAAAAATTGGATACAACTAAATAGGTGCTTTAGTTATTAAAGAGTACCTATTTGATAAAAGGGGCTGACGGGGTAACCCATCAGCCCCTTTTTATTTTAATTAGCTACGGAGTTCTGTTGCCAGGTAAACAATCAGGCGGTGTCCCCGTACCCTTAGGCGGTTCTTTCACCAAGTAATACAATGACATAAGATTGAGATCAATTGTGTTTATACGGGTGTAACCAGCAAACGGACTACCTAGTTTAGCTCTATCAAAGTCTGCACAAATTGCCGGTTCACCATTCGGGCCTGTGAGCCCAGCAATGCCGGGACCATGTGGAGCATCTTTGATCAGCCAACCGGCTGACATTATGTTCAAGTCGTCTGTGTTTACATATGTATAACCAGCAAACAGGCTACCAACGCTCTTACCATCTGCATCACCGTGACACTGTCTTGGGTAGCACCAGCAGTCTGGTTTTCCGAAAGACACCCAGTCAGCATATTCACCAGGATGCGTTATATCTCTACCGACTTCCTGATAACAGTCAGGTATATTTGTCCATAGTTCGAAGGCGAGGTCCTTTGAGAACGTTGCGATCTCGTCCGGTCCGTCGACTCCCGGAGGCGGTGATGCGCAATATGGCAGCGAGTAAACATAGTACTCTTCCTGCCACGTTTGCTGATCGACGAACGGATTCTCCGGGTCCTGATCGTTGACCATAAGGTATCCCGAAACAGCATCGTCCTGGAAGTGCCATACGTCACGCGGATTACTATCAGGGTATATTACCTGGCCGACAATACGTTCGCCGGGATTGACCGCAGGGGCAACCGAAGCATACGGATCGTTGATAGTGTAGTCCCTGTTATGCCATCCCCATCGCGTGATCGGCATTTCTAAACCTAATTGCTGCTGTTCTGCAGCCGGCAAATTCAGGAAGTCGCAAAGCGTCAATCCCGGGTTGATGATGAGGATCATTTGTATCTGCTGCCATGTCATGTAATCTAAGTCGATCATTGCT
This sequence comes from Planctomycetota bacterium, assembly GCA_023143375.1. Taxonomy (GTDB): domain Bacteria; phylum Planctomycetota; class Phycisphaerae; order Sedimentisphaerales; family Anaerohalosphaeraceae; genus JAFGKL01. The sequence goes on along the minus strand of JAGLHQ010000278.1, from coordinate 4,254 downwards.
ACGATCTTGATCCAGTAAACCTTATCCGGCTCTTGCGGGAACGGATTTTTCAGTTCCGCTTCATACTCAAATAGGGCTTCATAGCATGGTGCTCCGCCCGGGCCTACCAGCGTCTCAGTGTATTCGCCTGGATTTAGCGGTCTCACGCCGAGATTAACGATCTCTGACTGGATAACCTCGCCGGGATGGCTCGGAACGTAATCGATATCGCCCGGGTCGCCGACGGCGGGAATATCTCTTTCAAACGCGATCAGGAATCTTGTGACCGGCTCCATGATCTCGTTTTCAAGATACGATCCCCACCACTTGACGTTGATGACAGGTGTACTCTTTAAGTCTGCAAAGTCATCTGCCATATAGCAGCCATCATAACCGACGGGCATGCCTACATCGTCATACATGGTGTATAGGGTGCTTAGCTCGTCGTGTCCGAAGTACTCCGGGCCGTTAAGCGGAAGCTGCTGGAACTTGAGTATCCTATCCGGATCTTCTTCAGGCTCGATCATTATTTCATAGTCCTCGACTTCGCCGTCGGGGGCATTGCCCAGCACGCTGCCGGTACCTGCGCTGCTGATACGGCATCTTGCAAAGCTTTGTCCGGCTGTCAAACCGGTAGGTACTGTAATAGGAACCGTGTTGTTTCCGTGGCCCAGGAATCCGGAATATACCAGTTCAGCCACTTCCCAGCTTGTGCTGATATCATAGTCGATCCATATCTCTACAAAACCACTTCCACCGGCTCCAGATGGATCCCAAACATCAACGCTGATATTCACTGTTGCACCCGAAACCAGCGGTGGGAATACAACGCCGTTTTCATCGTCGTTGCCGTCAAGGACATCGTCGCCGGTCGCAGTTGCGTCCGGTTGTCCGTCGGCTTCTGCATCCGGGACATCGAGCTGGGTTCCAAGCCATGGCATTGTAAGGTCTATGGTATGGTTTGCACCGGTATTCGCTGCAAGGGTCGGATAACCTAGTGCCGCAGCACCATCAGGAGCATCGCCCCAATCTGCGTCAGGTGGAGTGCCCGTGTCAATACGTAACAGGTAGTCCTCAGTTTCACCGTCTTCAAATATTCCTGAGCCGTCCCAGCCGATGGCGACCTGTGCTTCGCTTATCATAAACCTTGACCATGCAAAACCTGAGTTTGGTCCGATCGTAAATGGCGGAGGCACCAAGGCTGAAAGTGGGCCTGTAAAGCCTATAGGAACAATCCAGTTAACAAGTACGTGTTCATTTACAACACCCCATGCACCGTTTTGGTCCGAGTCTATAAGAACATTAACATATCCCATAACAGGCATATTGTTTATGATGAAGATATCCACATTGGCGCCCCATACAGCCATCGAGCCTGTCTGGCCAAGTGCTGTGCCCAGCCCATTGGGACAGGCCACTATTGTACCTGCCTGGATTGTGTATGGGTCAGGCATGATCAATCCTGCATCGCCGTCCATGAAGCATTCGTCGTTGTCATAAGGTGCAAACATCGGGCACATACCGCCGTTGCCATCAATTTCAAAATCAAAACCCGGTGGGGGTATCATTTCAAAATGAGCCCAGCAAAGTCCATGCTCTACATAACCGGCAGGCCCAACGGTTATACATGTCGGGAAGCCGCCCACTGTTGTCGCCGGCGGATAAGCCAACACCCCTTCCGGTGCATCGCCATAATCTTTGTCTGGTTCTGCCGCTCCATCCTGATAGTCGACCTCAAGATACGGGCGTTCGGCAACATCACTAAATTCCTTTGAGTGCAGCCACGCTCCATCGGCATTTGCTCCTTCTGTCGGAAGTTTCACAACGACGCTGTAGAGTTGATCGGCGGTTCCGTATTCCGTGCTTACGTCTGAAAGGACATTCCATGTATTGTCACCGACAGCAAGAGTAGTTGTATCAGTTGCCGCAGCGGTGAATCCGATAGGCGCATTGTTCCACGTTATTGTAAATTCATCCCAAGTGTCATCTGACAGGAAGTGAGCACCCGCGTTAACAGTTGTAGTGTAAAGTTGACTACATACAATGTGGAGTGTTGCCGATGTGATGACTTGTCCGGCAGGTATGGAACTTAAGTCGAACATTAGGTAATCCCGGGAAGTACTGTAAGGAGTTGCAAGATCCCATTCCCCGACGATCATATAATTATCGCCGCCGTGGTTTCCATTCCCGTCATCACTCCATACATAAGCATCGTCTGTGGGACCTAGATTTACGGCCAAGGCCGGCCCCGCTGCGCATAGCAACGCTGCCAGCGCAAAAGTTAACGTTAACTTCATATTTCTCATGACATGACCTCCTAAAAAAACTCTTTTACATTTTTCATCTAAAACAGCAACGGTTTGCTGCTTTCAAATTCTGATAGAAAAACGCTTGCGTTGCAAAACAGCGATGCTTATCCGAAAACTTCGCTAAATAATAAGCTCATATTGCAAGACATAGAGTTGATGCAAAGGCACAAAGAGGAGGTGGGAGAAAGCTCTGATCGGCAATATTTTACAAGAATCCTCCCGTCTCTTCATCATACCACCAATATGTAACTATTGTATAATAGAAACTCAAATTGTCAAGATTTAAAACCCCTATTTTGCAGATTATCAAGATAGTGCTTACCTTTAAAAGTGTAGGGATAGCCAGTTTCCGGGAAATATAAAGATTTCTTGAGAAAAGCGGCTGATTCTGGTACATTTTGGGGCAGTTGGGAAATACCAATGGTATTTATTTCGTTCGCGTGGGAAGATGTTATCTAACAAAAAAGATTGGACCGTGCATTAACTCGCGGTTTTTAAGTGTAAATGGTATGAGATCGAAAAACAGATTTGAGGGAATGACATGAACGTATTGTTAGTAGGAAGCGGGGGTCGCGAACATGCTATGGCATGGAAGCTTGCCCAGTCGAAAAAACTGAAAAAATTATACATAGCACCTGGTAACCCGGGCACAGCCAGGCACGGGACAAACGTTGACATTGACGTTAACGATATCGAGGGCCTGGTCAGTTTCGCCAAGGGAAAAGACATCGCCCTGGCAATAATCGGTCCGGAAGATCCGCTGGCAGGCGGGGTCGTAGATGCGTTTGAAACAGCGGGGATAAAAGCTTTCGGCCCGTCCGGCGGCGCCGCACAACTGGAAGCCGACAAGGCGTTTGCAAAGCAGATCATGCACGCCAACTCCATACCGACAGCAGAGAGCAGAGTATTCGACAATTACGCCGATGCCAAAAAATATATTGCAAGCAGGGACGAAGCGATCGTTGTAAAAGCGGCCGGCCTTGCAAAGGGAAAGGGCGTTTATGTATGTGACGAGCCGGCGGATGCTTTGATCGCCGCCGAAAAAATAATGGTCGACAACATCTTCGGCAAAGCAGGCGAGATCATTATCGTAGAAGACAAGCTGCTCGGACAGGAAGCGTCGATACTTGCGTTTGTTGACGGCAAAAATATTTACGTCATGGAAACATCGCAGGACCACAAGGCCATCGGCGAAGGTGATACCGGGCCAAACACCGGCGGGATGGGGGCATACAGCCCGGCACCTATCATTACCGAAAAGCTTATGGATCAGATCGTAAAAGAGATACTCGTCCCGACCGTTGACGGCATGAACCGTAACGGCACGGTATACAGAGGCATCCTTTATGCAGGCATCATGGTCACTCAGGGCGGTCCGCGGACGCTTGAGTTTAATGTGCGGTTTGGCGATCCGGAAACCCAGCCGATACTGATGCGACTAAAGAGCGATCTGCTTGACGTGATGCTCGCTGTATGCGAGGGACGGCTCGACGGGGTGACGCTAAAGTGGGACCCGCGGCCGGCTGTTTGCGTCGTCATGTCCTCAGGCGGATATCCGGGAGATTATGAAAATGGCAAAGTCATAAACGGCTTAGACGAAGCGGGCAAGCTTAACGACGTGATGGTCTTCCATGCAGGTACCGCAAACAAAGGCAGCGACATCGTAACCGCAGGCGGAAGGGTGCTCGGAGTTACCGCTCTTGGCGATACTATCGCAGATGCGAAGAAAAAAGCCTACCAAGCCGTCGATATAATAAGCTTTGAAGGTGCTTATTGCCGAAGAGATATAGCAGACAAAGCGATCAATGCGTAGTCAAACGGAATTGGTAATGCCGTGCGGGGATGCACGGATATTATAAAACGGATTTTAGATTCGGGTAGCCCAAAGCTTATATGTCAGCTTTACACGGCACAATCAAAAGACACATTCGGGTACGAAAAAAGTTTATCGTTAAACTTGCATGGA
>JAGLHQ010000277.1 GCA_023143375.1 Planctomycetota bacterium | reverse complement strand
CGTCCGATCGCACGCGCACAATTGCAGCAGCTTACCGGGACCAACGTGATGATCGCGTCGGTTGATTTCAAAGGCGGCCTTGTTGTGATGAGAGGTATGACGATTACCGACAGCCGTCAACCTTTCGGGCAAGCCGACATACTGATCGCAAACAGAGTTGAGATCAACTTTTCATTGATATCCATGTTGAGGTTTCAGCCGAGGATAAAAAGGATAACCGTAAGAGAGCCCTTGATAAACGCGATGTTCGATACTGAGTTGGGGCATTGGAACCTTGGGCTGCTCAATATCGAAAGAGATACTGAAGCCGCCGTTTTGCCCGATGTCGAGATCATTGACGGCATAGTGAATATCAGTACCGTCTCCGGACCGGTGTTTAAAAATATCGCAGTCTGTGGGATCGGCGGAACACTGCTGAGGGTAAAAGACAGGGTTGACACTTACAATTACTATCTTCTTGCCGACAACAGGTTTGGCTTTGAAGGAAGTGTGCTTCGAGGTGTCTGGGAGAAAGGTAAGCAGGGGCGAGTTACGATGACCGGTGAGGTACGGATGTCAAAATCGCCTGTTTTCGCAAATGCCTGGGATATGCGTCAGATCGATCTTGAAATGGAATACGATGAGATCGACTTGCAGATAAAACATTTCAAATGGGAAATGGGAAAAGATACGAAGGTTCTCATGTCGGGCTCCTTAAACGATTATAAGAACAAACCGAATTACAGCTTACAGCTTGAGCTTAACGATCTTTTGCTGAGTCCGGACAGCCGGCCCAACGCACTCGTATACAGCGAGCCGATAGTATCGATACTTGGCAAGGGCCTAAAGATATTCCTGAACAGGTATACTCCTCGCGGGACGAGCGATATGTCGATAGAGACATCGGGGACGTTCGGCCAGTTCGATAAGGCGACGACAAAAGGCAGCATTACCTGCAAAGACGGTTCCATACGGGATAACAAGTTTCCATATCTGATGGAAAATATAACAGGCGTCGTCGAGATAGACGATAAAAAGGTTGTGCTAAACGGTCTCCGCGCAAGGCACAATAAAGTCGATCTTAACCTCAGCGGTTCTATCGATATTGTTGACGGTGAACCGGTTTATGACATTCGGGTAACAAGCGATAATATGCGGCTGGATCGAGATCTTTACAAGGCGCTGTCAACACCGCAGAAAAAACTCTGGTTCATATTCGCCCCGTCGGGTATCGCGAAGATCGATCAGAAGTTGTCAAAAAAGCCCGGTGCAGAGCCCGAATCCACTCTTGAAGTCGAGCTTATTGATGTCGAATCGATATATCAGCACTTCCCATACCCTCTAAAGAACCTGACCGGAAAGGTGTTATTCAGGCCCGGCAAGCTTGTGCTTGAGGACGTCACTTCGCATTACGATGACAAAACGATAACGCTTAACGGTACTGTTACAGATGCAGAATCCGAGAGGCCGCAGTTTAATATCAAGATATCCGCCGGTAATATTCCCATCGACGATGTGTTAAAGCAGGCACTGCCGGCCGCCCAGAGGGAGTTTTACGATTACTTTGATGTTGACGCGATGACGGACGTTGAGATCGAGGTTTTTCCGAATCAGGTTGGCAGACGGCTTGTAGAATACATCGCATATATAAAGATCATGGGTACATCGCTTATCTACGAAAAATTCCCGCTCCATCTTACCGATCTTTATGTAGATGCACGCTTAACTGCCGACCAAATAGAGCTAAATGAAATAAAAGGAAAAAGCGGAACAGATGGCACGTTCAGCATAGACGGTTTGGTCTGGCCGGCAAACGATTATTTCCCGGAGGCAGGCTACTGTCTCAACGTCGAAGCCGAAAACATCGAACTTAATAGCGATCTGTTAAAGGCGGTCCCCGACGAAGTATCGGAATTCATATTGCCGCTCGGGCCAAAAGGAAACATAAACGTCTCAGCCGTCATAAACTCCGATGCCAGGGACAAAGACTGCGGGGATTATCGCATAGAGATCGAATGTATAAAGAACAGCTTTAACCTCGACCGCCTGCCTTCACCGATCGACAATGTTACAGGGGATATTATTGTAACAGCAGATACCATCGAGCTAAAGGAACTTACCGCAACGGGGATAAGCGATGAGGCGACCGAAACTGCAATTACAAAGATAGTCCTTAACGGACTTGCAAACTATCGGATCGACAGGGGCATAACTTCCGGCTATGCGGATTTTGTCGCAGACGATCTCAGGGTAAAGGATAAAAAAATAGAGACCCTTTTCGGCAGACTGTTCTACGATCCCAACAGCATGACGGTAACCGGAACCGATATCAGCGGAACCGCTTATGACGGGAAAATAATCGGCGATGTGCAGTTGAAAATACCTG
>JAGLHQ010000276.1 GCA_023143375.1 Planctomycetota bacterium | reverse complement strand
TTCATTTAAATCGATACATATTTTTGCAGAGTTGCTTACACAGTCGGATTATTTCAAAACAGCTTCGGTTGTAAAGACAAACAAAAGTGATACCGAAGGGCTTGTAGCCTTCACGATACGGATTGAACTGGCGGACTAAGGGGTTGCAGAAGATGTTAATGGAAAAAGTTATAAAAGCAAGTCCGAGCATCAAGCTGTTTGTGTGCGTCTCGACGATCGCCATCGTTGCTTTCGGTACATTCAACTGGATCGTTTCCCCCCATATCAGCTATCTAAAAGCCGCGGAAAGATATGAGCGGATGACAGGAAGTGCCGGACAAAAAGGAACCACTATAAAAAATAATATTGGATCTAAGCAGAAGCAACTTGTCGAATTAAAGGCTGAAATAGAGCAGATACAGAGCAGCTTCTTTACAGAGAAAAAGGCAAGGGAGTTTTTCAGCGATTTAGAACCAATATCGGTACAGAGCGACTGCAATATTGACACACTGACGTTTCTACCCGCTGAAAGCATTGCCTCTCAAGCCGATAAAGGACACACTTCGAGTGTCATCTTAAAACGTGCCGAAGTCGGACTTTCCGGAGAATACGAAAATATAATCAAGTTCCTAAAAAAACTTTTAAGCTATTCGCAGAGAGTTTCAATAGGAAACCTGCTAATACAGTCCGATCATTTCGAACGGCAGAGACTTACGTGTTATATGACGGTTACGATATACCTTACTGAAGATAAGGAGAGAGTTAACAATGAATAAATCGAATATAATTAAGTTATCGATATGCTCTTTGATCCTGGTGATACTTTGTTGCACCGCAAGTGTATATTCCGAGCCTTCGCGTGTCAGCCGATCCGTTGAAGAAGTTATTGGAAAGCAGGACCCGTTTAGGGCGATCGTACCAATCGCACAGACTAGAAAGTTCGCCTCCTCGTCTTATATGGATCAGGCGCAAATGATCGATGCTCCGGACCTCTTCGTCCAGACTGTCATGCTAAAGTTCCTAAAAGCAGAAAACGTAGAGCCCATCGCTTCGACCCTCGCTTCAAGCTACGGCTCGGTTGCCATCGACGACGATACAAACTCGATCATACTATGCGACGACGAAGAAAACCTGAAAAGGATCGTAGAGCAGATCAGGATCGCAGACCAGACACCGAAACAGATACTCGTAGAAGTCGTAATACTCGACGTACAGCTAAACGACGACACGGAGATAGGTGTAAACTGGGACTTCGCCGGAACAAAAGGGTGGCAGAGCCTGTCTGGAACACAATTGATAAGCGATGCAATAGGTTCTTCAGCAACCGGTGGGGCTTTTGGAATTATCAAAAACGGCATTGGCGCAACAATACATGCTCTTCAGTCAACAAGAAATGTCGAAATACTCTCAAGCCCAAAAGTTCTCGTACTTAGCGGTCAAGAAGCGGTAATAGAAACAACTTCAGAGATTCCATATCAAGAGATTGCGAGTACAACCGAGGGCGGAGCTTCGATAGAAACGACCAAATTTAAAGATACCGGAATAACTCTTACGGTTAAAGCGACCATCACTGACGAAGGCAGAATACTGATGGACATAGAGCCAAGCCAGAAGATAAATGCAGGCACTACTTTGAGTGTGGTTACCACTGTGCCGGTTGTAGATACACGTTCTGTTCAGACTTCGCTTCTTATGGATGATGGCCAGGTCGTTGTAATTGGCGGCCTAAGATCTAAGTCAACGACCATAACACAGAACAAGATACCGTTGCTTGGTGATATCCCGCTGATAGGCTTCCTGTTCTCGGATGACCAGACAGTGGTTAAGAATTCAGAACTTCTGGTTATGATCTCGCCGCATATTCAGCAGGACGAAGATAGCATCCTGCCAAAGGATCAATATGATAAGTTCAACGAGCTAAAAGATAAACCTCTCTTAGAAGTGCCCCGGGAAAAACCGCACGCAAGAAATCCGCTCGGAATATTCAACTTGTTTGAGTAGGCAATAATTTAAAAACTCAGGCCCCGCACTATACCATTGGTATTGCGGGGCCTTTTTTATGTTCCACAATTTGTCATTCCCGCGAAAGCGGGAATCTACATTTATACAATTCCAACTTGCGTTGTGTCTTGTCATCCCAAACTTGATTTAGGATCCATTTCTACGTTGCAACAATGGATCACAACCGTAGGATGGGCAAATTTTTTGCCCATGCGGTTTCGAAAAGGCCCGAAGGGCCGAAAGAACGCATAGCCGGGGGCGTAAGCCCCCGGAAGGGGTTACAAAAATCTCGCAGCCCCGAAGGGGCGAAAGAAAAATGTCAGTGAATACAAGTTGTCATCCCAAACTTTGATTTGGGATTCATTTCTACGTTGCAACAATGGATCACAGCCGTAGGATGGGCAAATTTTTTGCCCATGCGGTTATTCTTATCACGATTACGAATACTATCTCCAACCCTGAAAGGGTTAAATGTAACAGCCCAGGGTCAGCCCGGAGGGCGCCACCCTGGGAACTTACGCAACCACAAACCTATGCCCTGAAGGGGCTATATAAAACATTACAATCGAAAGGCTATAGGATAAACAACGTGTTGCCCATGCGGTTATTAATAGGATGTCTGTCGCGTCGAAGGTTTACCGAAGACGGATAAAGATAAAAAAATCTGCGAAATCAGCGGTTTCTTTATCTGTCTTCCGTCATTAGCTTTTGATGTTATCGACCGAAATATTGAATTTCTCGATCAGGCGGTTGAGTTTCCTGCGCTCGACGTTAAGTATTTTCGCAGCCGCAAGTTTCTTTCCGCCGGTCAGTTTAAGTGCTTCGCGGATCAGTTTGCGCTTGGCATCGTCAAGCGTTGGTAACGGCGAGTTGGGCACCGTCGAATAATCTGCCATGATCACGTCCGAAGGAAGCGATGCCGATTCTACAACCTTACCCGCAGACAGTACATAAGCTCGTTCCATTGCGTTTGCAAGCTCACGAATATTACCGGGCCAGTAATAGCTTGAAAGGATCTTCTGGGCCCTGGCAGACAGCTTCTTGCCGGGTTCGCAGTAAAACTCAGATTGGTTTCTAAGGAAGTAATTGGCTAGCAGAATTATATCTTCTTTACGTTCGCGTAACGGGGGAACCTCGAGGTTGACAACATTAAGACGGTAATAAAGGTCCGCACGGAACTTGTCGTCATGAACCATCTTTTTAAGGTTACGGTTTGTCGCACACAGAACACGTATATCGACCGGATAGCTTTGGGTTGACCCCACCGGAGTTACGGCATTTTCCTGGAGAACTCGCAGAAGTTTTGCCTGTAACTCAAGAGGTATCTCGGATATTTCATCGAGGAATATGGTTCCTTTGTTCGCAGCCCGGAAGAAACCAAGCGTGTTGTCGATAGCACCGGTAAACGCGCCTTTTACATGACCGAACAACTGGCTTTCAAATAGCTGGCCGGTAAGAGTTGTGCAATCGACGGGTACGAAAATGTTTTTATGACGGTCGCTGTGTTCGTGAACTTTGCGCGCAACTAATTCCTTACCGGTTCCGGTCTCTCCGGAAATTATCACCGAACACTTCCGCGTTGCAACTGTCTTGATCGTCTCTATGATCGACTCGAAAGCTGCGGAAGTTCCGATGAAGGTTTCCTCAACCGTCTCCGCGGAATCATCGTTGTCAGCGCAAACAGATTGCCGGTCCTTTTCAGATCCCTCATTCGGACTAGGCACAGCCCCTTGCGATTCTATTCTGTCATTGGCGTCACTCATTAATGCTCAAACTCCACCATTGTGCAAAATACACCTACAGACAGTAAGCCGTAAAGTACTTCTTGATTTTTTGGTGTGAAGACTTGAAATGGTCATTACAAGCTATCCACACTCCTCCAGTTGTTGCATTGTACCAAAAGCTAGTTGGCAAAGCAAGGGATTATCGGACGATTCTTGGAATTTTTACCGTTTATCAGGCCGGAATAGGCCCTGTTTTATCGGTTTTATTACTAACCTACTGTGGATTAAGGACTTATTGTGAGTGTGATTGCAGATTTTAAAGTGCGTACGCCCATATAAATTTGCCATACGCCAAAAAGATTGACATTATAGCCGCTTGTGAGTAACCTATGGCAAGCGTTAGTTTTATAAGCAAAAAGCCGGTTTTGGGTTTCTGTCAAATAAAATTGAACGCAAAATGGCAACAAAAAGTAAGTGGACGTCATGTTTTGTTTTGAAAATTAGGATTTCGGTAATTAGCATTTGTTTAGTCCGCCTCTGGCGGATCGAATTTAGTATTTAGGATTTCCAGTTTATCTTAGGTTAGGTGTTATAGAATGAAAGTATCAGTCAACTGGCTCAACGATTACGTTCGGATCGACAAAACCACCGACCAGCTCGCCGACATGCTCAGCGACCTCGGTTTTAACACCGAAGGCATCGAATACATCGACGGCGATGTCATCATCGATATTGAGGTCACTTCAAACCGCGGTGATTGCCTTAGTCATATCGGCGTCGCACGCGAAATAGCCGCAGCCACCGTCCAGCCGCTAAACATCCCCGACATCAAGTTTGCCGAAGATAATTCCGACATATCCGAATTTACAACAGTCGCCATCGAAGCACCGGGTCTCTGTAACAGGTACACCGCACGCATCATCACCGGCATTAAGGTAGGCCCCTCGCCCGACTGGATGAAGCAGCGACTTGAGGTACTCGGTGTTCGAAGCGTAAATAACGTCGTCGATGCAACCAACTATGCAATGATAGAAACAGGTCAGCCGCCCCACGCGTTCGATTACGACAAGCTAAAAGGAAAACAGATCGTCGTAAGAAAAGGCGTAAAAGGCGAACGTATCGTCAGCATCGACGGGACCAAATGCGACCTCGACGAAAACATGCTCGTAATAGCTGACGCAGAAAAGCCCGTCGCCATCGCAGGCGTCATGGGAGGACTCGAAACGGAAGTCAGCGATACGACAACGACAATTCTGCTCGAAGATGCACACTTCGATCCGGTTGCCGTTAGAACCGCTTCGAGAAAGTTCGCCATAAAGTCCGAAGCAGCTTTCAGATTCGAACGACACATCGATACCGAGAGGATCGACTGGGCTTCGCAAAGAACGGCCCAGCTGATAATAGAAGCAGCAGGGGGACGCGTTGTAAAAGGTCTAGCCGACGCCTATCCCGTAAAGGCTCAGTGCCCTCGGCTTACGATGCGACTAAGCCGTCTCAACAAGCTCCTGGGCATCGACATCGCCCCGCAAACCGCCGTTGAAATTCTCACCGCCCTTGGCTTTGCACCGGCCCTCGACGGAGACACAGCCGCATGCACCTCGCCAACATGGCGCCACGATATGCACCGAGAGGTCGATCTCATCGAAGAGGTCATACGCAGCTACGGGTATGACAAGATACCCGTCGACAGCAAGATCAGGATAAAGGTAGCTCCACCCGATAAGCGAGAAAAATTCTCATGCAAGGTAAGGCAGTTCCTCAACGGCTGCGGCCTCTACGAAACCATCAGTGTTACATTCACTGACGGCGATACCGCTGCCGCGTTTTCAGGTTCGCAGCAAGGACACTTAGCTGTTAAGGACGCATCGCGAAAGTCTGCCAATCTGCTTAGGCAAACTCTCATAGGCTCACTGTTAAAGGTGCTAAGAACAAACTACAACACCGGCAACATACCATGTAGGATATTCGAGATTGCCGATACTTTCAAACCATCGGACGCCGAACTCCCCGACGAACGAACAAAGCTGGCATTTATAATGGATGCCGATTTCCGTCAGATGCGAGGAGTCATAGAGCAGCTTGTCGCCGTGACCGACAGCCGGGCCAAAGTAGAGATCAAACCTGCCGACATGCCATGGGCAGACTCTGCCGGAGAAATAATCGTAGGTGGTAAAGTTTTAGGTTACGCAGGCATCGTTTCCAAAAAAACCGCAGCCAAACTCGATCTGCCTGATATCGAGATATGTGCCGCCGAGATTGACTTTACCGATCTTCTCGCACTCCAGGCCCAGGTAGTAACCGCCGCCCCACTCCCGCGATTCCCCGCTATCGTTCGCGACCTTTCGCTGGTCGTAGACGAACCCGTTAGCTGGGCTGATATCACAGCAACTATTAATTCAAAGGCGACCGCAGAGCTTGAAGATGTAAACTTCATAGGAATATACCGCGGCAAACCTATCGAGCAGGGACGCAAAAGCGTCACCGTTTCACTCGTTTTTCGCGATGCCGAAGGAACCCTGAAACACGATACCGTGGATAAATTTGAAAACGACATCCTCGACGAGTTGAAAAACAAACTGGCAGCACAGCTAAGAACCGCATAAAAAAAATATTAGTAATACCGCGTAAATTAATCATTTACGTATAGATTGACGATGATTTAATTGATTGTAATTTTTGTCTTGCTTTTTAAGTGCGAATTTGGTATAGTGAAAATAAGCAGGTTGACCCCTGCGGTGTTCGTAAGATGTGTATATTTGAGAGAACCGATGAAAACCCTATGGGAGGCCAGACCTCAGTGGATCGGGCATGCCTGCTAGTCAGGACGTCCGGACGAGAGCAACAGCCGCCCACGTTGAAATAAAGGGTCCTTTCAACAGCACGTCCACGGCACAGGTGGAGGTTGTCCCGCAAATGAAAGGTTTGTCTATGACAAACCTTTTTTTTTATGCACAAAAGCTTTGAGGTTTGAGGTAGGTATTAAAATCCTTTTTCAAGGATATTGTCAATGTGGCATGTTCCGATGCATATAGAACTGTCTGCGGCACCGTAGTAAATTTTCATTTTTCCGTTTTTACTTACCACCGCACCGCATATATTGCAGACATTGATCACATCGCCGATACGTTCATATTCCGTTTTTGGTGACAGGATCGGACTCTCTCCGCGTTTGATGACTTTGGACGGGTTTTCGTTTTCAAGAAGTGCTACGCCGTTGCGATGGACCTCTCCTGACGGTGTCATTTTGGTCCCGTGATAGATCAGCAGCCAGCCCTGTTCGGTTTCAATGGGACACGCCGATGCCCCCACCCGGTACTCGTCCCAGCCGCCTCTGCGAGGTGAAAGAACCGGTCTTGAGTCGCCCCACTTAATGAGGTCAGGCGAATAAGATACCCAGATACCCCCGTGTCCGTTTCCCGCCGGGCTGTCAAGGCGCCCATAGCGCCCGCCGATCTTTTTGGGGAAAAGAATACCGTTGGTGTTCCCCGGCTCGGAGATCATTGCAATACGCTCATAGTTAACGCGATCTTCCGTTTTCGCAAGTGCCATCCGCCTGCCGCAATCTCCAACCGCCGTGTATACTACATAGCAGGTATCTTCAAGGATCGTTATGTGTGGATCTTCGATACCGTGTTTTTCATAGATCGCAAAGGGCCCGTCTTTGGCAGGAAGCATCACCGGTGCGTCATCGATTTTAAATCGAAATCCGTCTTTACTCCGAGCCATAACAAAAAATGAATGCCCCTGCTGGCCCTGGACCTGCATTAAAAGATCGATGCCGTTATCGGTTACGATAGGGCTGCCGTTAAAGACGGTGTTGGCGCGGAATGGAACTTTTTCTATGGTGATAGCCGGGTTGCCTTCCCACCGATGCAGAATATCTCGTCCCGTCTTTAACATTAATACTCCTGTTCGCTTTCAAAGCAGTTAGTCACGATCTCATCGACCGTCGTCGTCCCGATACATATACAACTGTTCGCCGCTCCGTAATACAATTTTAGTTTCCCGTTCGCTTCGAGTATCGCCCCGGTCGAAAATACTATATTGGGAACATCGCCGATCCGTTCGTAATCTTTCCGAGGCGAAAGGACCGGGATATTTGCGCGTCCGATTATTTTTGTAGGTTCGTCTTTATCGAGTATCACCGTCCCAAGCCGGCACACCGGAATTGACGCCCCCGTCTTAACGCCGTAATAAAACACCAGCCACCCCTGATCTATCTCTATAGGAGGAGC
>JAGLHQ010000275.1 GCA_023143375.1 Planctomycetota bacterium | reverse complement strand
ACTGCCTCCGATACCGAAAACTGTCGTACCGTATGAACCGTCAACATCGCCTCTTTTTGACCAGGTCGTCTCACCAAGAACATAGATGGTACCATTAGGAACACCGAATACTTTTTCGGCATCGACGGTAAGTTCTGTGCTGATCTTGCCTGTAAACCTGCTGTCACCATCGCCTTTGCCGGCACCCCTGACTGCCTGCAAATAGTAGTTGTCGGATGTAACATCCAACGTCACCCCCTGCTCGGCAAACATGTCTTGCATGCCCCACATACCTTCCGTAAGCGTTTCCTGTTCGAGAAGACCGGCGGCAACACACATTGCCGACAAACCAGCTACGATCATCACGCTAAACAACATTCTTGTTCTATCCATTTTAGTCTCCTTTTAAAAATCCTTCTAGCTCGGCAGGTATTTAACACGCCCTGCATCTAATAAATCCATTCGATATATTCACACGAATATTCCAAGAATAATCATCGACCTATTCTTAACTAAATATTAATAAATTCAATAAAATTAAGTGTTATTTTTAAAAAAAAACTATTTATTCTATCCATAATTGATATTTGTTACACCGCCCTTCGTAACTCTTTATTCATAAAGAAGTAAACGTTTTTCAGTAATAAAACATTTGTTAAATCGCCCGGGGATGATATAATGAAATATTGCACCTGTATTTTTGGACTTCTAAGCAGTTTCGAGCCGAGTAATATGGGGGTAATACAAGTTATTGACATTGGTAACATGGATTTAAAGAAATTGATATGAGACTCAAGATAGTACATGAAGGTTCAGGACAGCTAAGCTACGAGATACGTGAGATCGTTGCCGTTGCGCACGAATTATCCGCACTCGGCGTCGAGATCACATGGGAAAACATCGGCGATCCTATACAAAAAGGCGAAAAGATACCCCAGTGGATCAAAGATGTCATCATAGATCTCGTAAGTAACGACTCTACATACGGTTATGTTGCCACGCAAGGCGTCCCCCAAACGCGACAATTCCTGTGCGAACACGTAAACAAAAGAGGCGGATGCCAGATAACAAAAGACGATATCGTCTTTTTCAACGGTCTTGGGGACGCAGTTGCAAAGATTTTCGGTTTTTTACGTCGTGAAGCACGCATAATCGGACCTTCCCCTGCCTATTCGACGCATTCATCTGCCGAGGCAGCACACTCTGGGTATGAACACTTAACCTACGAGCTTGATCCGAAGCACAACTGGATGCCTGATCTGGAGGATATGGAAAATAAGATAAAATATAACGATTCGATCGCAGGGATACTGATCATTAACCCGGACAATCCCACAGGTGCGGTCTATCCAACCGAGATACTGACACAGATCGTCGATATCGCACGCAGGTTCCGACTTTTCCTTATATGCGATGAGATATACGCACACATAGTTTATAACGATGCACAAACGGCTCATCTTAGCGAAGTGATCAAAGACGTTCCGGGGATGGCTCTTCGCGGGATATCTAAAGAGTACCCCTGGCCGGGTTCGAGATGCGGATGGATAGAAGTCTTCAATCAGGACAAACACCCTGACTTTGAGATATACATAAAGAGCCTGATAAATGCCAAGATGCTTGAGGTTTGCTCTACGTCGCTGCCCCAATACTCGATCCCAAGGATCATGGGCGACCCGAGATATATAGAACACCTCAACAGCCGTAAAAAGATGTTCGAAGGTAGAGCTATCGAGGCATGCGATATTTTCAACAAGGTAAAAGGTATCTCGGTCGTAAAACCGCAGGGGGCTTTTTACATGTCGGTTCTGTTTGACGATGATGTTTTAAATAACAAACAGAGCTTACCGATCAAAGATGATAAAACAAAGAAGTACATTGAGGGGAAAGTTGCAGACGTTAAAGTTGATAAACGATTTGTCTATTATTTGCTGGCGGCGACGGGGATATGCGTTGTTCCGTTGACTGGTTTTTGCTGCGACAAAAAAGGATTTCGCGTAACGCTGCTGGAAACTGACGACCAAAAACGCCTATGGACGTGGAAGACTATCACCGAATCGATCCAAAAGTATCTTGCATCGGCACCTCAAAAGTCAAGCCAACCTCCTTCTTCTTGATCTTTTTCGAGAAATTCTGCTATTTCGACTTGATCAATTTCTTTTAAATTTAAAAGGATTTTGCCTTGCCATTTTTTGTGAATTTGAGAATAAACTTCTACCAAAGAATCAAGCTCATTTTGTTTTTGAATCAAATTCAATACCCGTATTATTTGCTCTATATCCCTTGTTCTTTTGTCCTTCTTGGGCCTTCTTTTGTAGACAATAGTTTTATGTAATACAAAACTTGAAGGATGTGGCAGAGTAAGTTCAAAATCTTTTACTTTGACGTTAATAGTTTTTAACTGAAGTATTTCCAGAAATCTTAGTGGTTGGGCATTTATTTTCAACTGTTTTAGCGGATACGGTTTGTCAATAGGACGTCCTCTTTCTGGTACCAGGAATTCGATGAAAAGTTCCGGGTGGACAAATCTGATATATCCGGATCTGCCTTGAGAAAATTTAATGTCCGGCAGAAAATTTAATGTCCGGCGGACATTATTGTTACAATAGAAAATTTAATGTCCGGCGGACATTATTGTTACAATAGGTAGTTTAAAGTGATCTGCCTTTTTTTTTGGGCCAATTCCTGGGGACATGCTTTAAAGCAGCACTAGCTGGCAGCCATGAATATGACAGCGAGCAAGAGCATTGCAGCTAAGGCACCTAAGACAATCATCCCGACCTTATATTTTGTAATAAGCTCTTCGTCGTAATGGCTATGCTCGTCATCGAAGTGTATCGCTTCCCCACCCTCAATCTCGCTAAGTGCACCGATGTTGAATTTCTGACGTGCCCTCAAAGGCGGCTGTCCGTCGCGTATCGCCTCAAGATCGACCAGCAGTTCTTCCATGTTGCTGTATCGTTCTTTTGTATTCTTAGCCATCATCACTTCGATAACCTCGGATATCCCCGCAGTAAGCGCTGTGTTGATATGGTCCGGCGGAACAAGTTGTTCCTTTAAATGCTTCTTCATTACTTCAGACGGCGTCTTGGCCTCGAACGGAACACGTCCCGTTACCATGTGGAACAGCGTCGCACCCAACGCGTAAATATCTGCCCTGCCGTCAATATCGATCTCGCCGCGTATCTGCTCCGGAGCGATGTAATAAGGTGTGCCGAACGCTTTGCCCTTTTCGCTTTTGGCAGCTTTGATGTCGTCCGTTTCCCGGGCAAGCCCCATGTCAGCAAGCTTGACGATACCTTCGTTATTGATCATTATGTTCTTCGGCTTTACGTCGCGGTGGATCATACCGACAGCGTGCGCGTGTTCGAGTGCGTGAGCAAGCTGAATGATTATCTCAAGTGCCTCTGACTCGTTAAAGACCTTACCCTTTGAAAGATCGTCGTGGAGAGTTTTGCCTTCCACGTACTCCATCACAAAATAGTACAGCCCCCCCGCTTCGCCAACGTCGATGGCCTGGACGATGTTGTTGTGGTTTAGCTTAGCGGCAAGTTTTCCCTCTTTATAAAATCTTCTGATATAATCTGCTTTTTCTGCAAAGCGTTTTGGCAGAACTTTAATCGCTACGGTCCTGTCAAGGCTAAGCTGTCGACCCTTGTAAACAACCGCCATCGCACCGGAGCCAAGCTTGCCTAAAACTTTGTATCCCGGGATCTGATTGGCAGCCGTCTTGCTCTCGCGAAGTGTGTTCTTAACACGCTCGGACTGAGTCATGGTGATGTAACCGTATTCAAGCATAAGGTCTTCAAGAGTTGCAGGGGAAGTTCGGTTCTTCATCTCCTCGACGCACTGCTTTAGCTCAGCATCGCTGCAAAGACTCTGCTCAAGAACCATGCGTCCAAAGATCGTATCCTGATTTGTGCTATCATTCCCTGACAAGTACCGTCTCCTTCGTAGCGCTCGTGTCACCGTAGCAATCGCAAGGCCCAATTATCTTATTATAAAAACCGTTGTCAAAGAAAAACTGGCGTATATCGCTGCATATATGACATCTACTGCTGTAAGCGGCTTTTCGTTCGTATCCTTTTTGTTCTGCATCCA
>JAGLHQ010000274.1 GCA_023143375.1 Planctomycetota bacterium | reverse complement strand
GGGGGTTTCGTTTACATTTCCGATTATGATCCCGCTGCATTGCCCGCTGAAAACGTTCCCGAACGGATCAATATGAACGCCCTTGGAACCCAAAAACGCCTCTTTGCAGCTCTTCCCACGAAAGTCCTCAGCATCGGTTTCTGCAAACATCTCTGCCAGCCCGCCCGAGGCCCTGCCCGTAAACCTGATTGGATACTCCGCCACTGTCTTTTTATATATTTCTCGTTTTTTCCGCTCGCTTGCCTGCCTTATTTTACTAACAGGCTCCTGTAAATATTTTTCCCAACGAACCAGCACACGCTCATCTCCCAGTATCTCTCGGGCTGTTTCGATAAGCAATTCGACTGATTTTTGATCGACATACTCGGCGTGGAAAGGATCCCAACTGATCTTGAGCTTTTTTAGGCCTTTGGATTCCAAAAAGCTGATGTGTTCGATCGTATCTTTGATGTTTTTGGCCCAGGAGCCATTTGTCTCTAACAGATCGACGGGACCAAGCCCGGCCCTGTCAGCCTCAGTGATGATCTCTGCAAGATGATCGAAATACAAAAACGGTTCGCCGCCGGTAATATGAACCTTCGCCTCGTCCCCGGCAAGCCGGCGAAGCGCCGACCAAGCGCCGATAGCAGTTTTAATGGGCATCAAACCGGACTTTCGGGGATCGCAATGATAGTAACAAAACTCACACGCAGCCGAACACTTATATGTCAGCATCAGTCCGACGTTACGCCAGAGCTTTAGCTTTTTGTCATCACGCTTCAATTCACTATTATATTTATTCTCAGATAGACTGATCATAATCATAGGCGCTAATAAAAATACGACGGTATTTATAATTTGTTTACTCTTTTTCTCGGCTTTCTTTGGATTTGAGTGAAATTTATTTCAACTTTTTAATTTTTTTTTAAATTTCCATCCCCCGCCCATTCTCCTGAATTATCGCTATTATTGGACTTTTGGCGCCGCGAAACCCAAAGCCCCTATTTTAACCGAGATACGGTATACCCCCGCCGGAATCAGCGTCATATTGTGTACCTAACCCATCTCAGCCAGCCGCCTGTAGCTCGTAAACCATTCAAGGATTATGGTTGTAATTCCCGATATGCTTGTCAGTAAGGACACCGATAACACTTTAGTATGGGAGTTGGATTCATGGGCAAAAGAGAGATCATCGATTTTATTATGGAAATAAACACATCAGCCAGACCCGAATTCCTCGCACAGTTCCCCGTCGATGAGCTCGACCTATACCTCGAACACCTGATGGAACTAGACCTCGAAGATATAGCACTCTGCGCATAACTATTTGTCATACGTCTTTGCCGGTAATCGTCACTTAGCTTGTTGTCGGCATCGATTTCGGCCATGCTGTTTTGTCCTCCTTTCAATTTATTATTTATTAATTATGGGTCATGACTAGATAAGAGG
>JAGLHQ010000273.1 GCA_023143375.1 Planctomycetota bacterium | reverse complement strand
GACGTCTGCAAGAGGTACGGAGATAAGGAAGTTCTCAAAGACATATCGTTATCATTTTTTTATGGGGCCAAGATCGGCGTTATAGGAGAGAACGGTTCCGGCAAAAGTACGCTGCTGAAAATAATGGCAGGCATCGACAAGGATTTTCATGGCGATACAAAGCTCGCTTCTAAAATGAAGGTACGGTATGTCGCCCAGGAACCGCAGCTAGAGATGGATAAGACTGTCAGGGGGAATCTTCTTGCCGCGATCAAACCTACATTGGACATGGTAGATCGTTTCAATGAAATATCACAACTGCTTTGTGAGCCTCAGTCCGATGACGATATGCAAAAGCTTCTTGACGAGATGGGAAATCTTCAGGACAAGATCGATGCATGCGACGGCTGGGAGACAGATCGTTTTATAGACATAGTTTCCGATGCGATGGTACTGCCTCCTGACGATGCCCCGATCAGCATCCTTTCGGGCGGAGAAAGAAGACGAGTGGCTCTGTGTATGGCGCTGCTCGAAAAACCGGATATGCTGCTGCTTGACGAGCCTACAAACCATCTGGACGCCGAAACGGTGCAATGGCTCGAGACCGCGTTAAGGGATTACCACGGAACCGTGATCATCGTAACTCACGATCGTTATTTTCTGGACAACATTACCAAGTGGATACTCGAACTGGATAACGGAATGGGCCTGCCATTTGAAGGGAACTATTCTTCATGGCTAAAACAGAAAGCGGATTTGCTGCAAGTGACAGAGAAGAAAGAATCGCAACGACAAAAAAGACTTCAGCGGGAATTGAACTGGATAAACACATCTGTAAAGGCGCGTAACCAGAAAAATCAGGCACGAATCGATGCGTATGAAAAACTGGCAGGGCAGTCGGCTCCGGAAAAACGCGGAAGTGTGCTGATACAAATACCCTCAGGCAAACGGCTTGGTGAAAAAGTGGTTTCTTTTAAAGACGTATCCAAGGCTTATGGCGATAATAATTTGATCGTTAATTGCTCTTTCGAGCTGCCGCCAAAAGCTATCGTCGGAATTCTCGGCCCTAACGGGATTGGCAAGACAACGCTTTTTAGAATGATCGCGGATCAGGAGACCTCCGATTCCGGCAGCATTGAGATCGGCCC
The DNA here is from genome assembly GCA_023143375.1 of Planctomycetota bacterium. Classification (GTDB taxonomy): domain Bacteria; phylum Planctomycetota; class Phycisphaerae; order Sedimentisphaerales; family Anaerohalosphaeraceae; genus JAFGKL01. Next base: position 8,820 of record JAGLHQ010000273.1, on the reverse strand, counting down.
AACCGTTTCTATCGGATACGTCGATCAGCACAGAGACGCCCTCGATGATAACATATCTATATTTGAAGAAATTTCTGACGGCAAGGACCTGATCGATGTTGGCGGTATTTCCACATCTTCGCGCGGGTATATCGCAAAGTTTAACATAAAGGGGCCGCAGCAGCAGAAGAAGGTTTCCGCCTGTTCAGGCGGTGAACGCAACAGGATCCATCTGGCAAAAATGTTACGCAAAGGCGGCAATTTATTGCTTCTTGACGAACCGACTAACGACCTCGATGTGGACACTATGCGGGTATTGGAAGAAGCCATAATAGATTTTCAGGGTTGCGCAATGGTTATCAGTCATGACAGGTTCTTCCTCGACAGGATATGCACCCATCTTTTGATATTTGAAGGCAACGGCCAAACCAAATGGTTTAGAGGTAACTTTGCAGCATACGAAGAAAAGGTACAAGCCGAAAATCCAGAACGCCTTGCGCATCGCAGGAGTAAGTACAGACAGCTAAAGCTAAGATAGCCATGCCTTAATCTATATGTATGATCCTGCCGCTTTTCAGGATGTGATCCTTGCCGTTATAGGCAGATGTTACCATGACGCCGGAATACGTTACGAATGCCCCCGGCTTCAACATTTTGATTTTTGGGATCGTCTCATCGAGAAAATAAACCGTTACATTGCTTTTCGACGATGCTTTGTGTTTGAACTTGGCATAGACCTTGTTGTGTTTTTGGGATATGCCAACCTTAACAAGAGCACCCCTCCAGACCACGGTTTTTCCGATATCTTCGGGTCTTACCTGCCCGGGTTTGAGTTTGTTATTTTTAACTGCGGCTTCGTAGACGGTGTCAATATTTTCAAAAGAAACTTTCTTGGGTTTGTGGACAAGCACTGATTTTCTGCGGGTCTTGGTCGAACCTTTCCAGGACATTTTTTTGCTGATATTGACTTTTTCAGCTTTCATCCCAATTGTAATAAATACGCCAATGAGGATGATAAGAATTAAAAGGGCTATTTTTTGGGGGATGTGTTTTGACGTTGCTCTAAAATTGGTTTGGCATTGGGGGCAGGATACCGCTTTTCCTGCTACTTTGGTTACTTCAAAAACATGCTTGCATAGCGGGCATTTGGTTTTCATTTAACACCACCTTAACTTAAAACTTAGCCTTAGCATAGATGTGCCGGTTTCTCTCTCGGGGTACGGCTATTAGTTTCCATATCGATCACTCGATAATTTTACATACTCGCTATCAAATTGCAAGGATCTTTCGAGAACCCGATAAAGCTCCTTTTTAAGGATTGGCTTGATGATATAACCATCACATCCGCTATCAATGCAGTTGATTATGGCGTCGCGGTCTGATGTTTCAATTATCGCGATCACTGGAATTGTCAGCCCTTCGCTTCGTATTCTTTCGACAAGACCGGCCCCATCCATTTCTGGCGGCTTAATACCGGTAAATATCATATCGATTTTTCCGGATGCGGCTTGTTCGGTTGCCTGATCTTCGTTATTTGCTATTTCGACGTCGAGGCTCGGATCATTAAGGTGAAAGCTGATCAGGAGCCGCGTCTTGGGATCGTCCTCGATCAAAAGAACGCTTATGGTGTTGCCGGGTGATCGATATTTCTTGTGTCGCTGTGTTAACGGCATTCAATCGCCTCTGCATAAAAATCGAACGCTGGTGATCGAAGAGAATTAATAAACCGGAAGTTGTGGCCCAAAATGGTGCGATTTGAGACCGCCGTGTGAGACAGCCTCAAATCGCGAAACGTAAACCGTAAACCATTATAAGGAGATATAGCTTTATATAGGGCCCATTATCTTAAATAGACCGTTTTTAGGCCGATTAAAAAATCAATTCGATCCAAACTCTCTTATCCGTCATCTCGAAAAAACCATCCAGCCTGTCCTCTAGTCTTGCGACATGAGAATCATTAATTTTCAAAGATCCAGACCAGCCGTCCCATCTCTGGAGCACTCGGGTAACATAATTCCTGATCCATTCGTTTTTTTGCATCTTTTGCTTCCAAAATGAAACATGCCAACTGTTCCTTATATCGGTCACAATGTCAGTATGCAATAGTAGGGAAAACCCCCATTTTGGCGTGGAAATAGTCCTAATTTAGGGATTGCATAAGGGAAACACCTAGGAATTAGAGGGTTTCAATAGAGAACTGAGTGTAATTTGCCACTAAATATTAAGCCGGGTGTGCCGGATATCCATCAGTGAAATGAAAGATCAAACGTATGTCAATCCTTCTTTGATCGCATATTTTGTAAGACCGGCGATATTATGGATATTAAGTTTTTCCATAATATGTTCACGGTGCGAATCGACTGTTTTGACGCTGACATGAAGTGTCGGAGCTATCTCTTTAGTCGTATACCCCTCGGCGACCAGTTGCAGAACTTCACGCTCACGACTTGTAAGCCCGTCGCCCTTTGCCCATTTGGGATTTGTAAGCATCTTAACATAATCGCCAAAGACAACCTTTGAGATCTTTGAGCATAAATAGGTCTTGTCATCGGCCATAGCTTTTATGCCGTCGACAAGTTCGGTAAACGCAGAATCCTTCAGTATATAACCGGTTGCTCCGGCCTTGAGCATCTTGGCAATGGTAGGGCCGTCAGAGTGCGTTGAAAGTGCCATTATTTTAACGTTTGGCTTTTTAGCCCTCATTTGTCTGGCTGCTTCTATACCGTTTAGGTTCGGCATGCCGATGTCCATCACTACAATATCCGGCAAAAGGTTATCAAATTTTTTAACCGCATTCCTGCCGTCAGAAGCTTGGCCTACGACTTCAATCTCACCGTGTTTTTTAAGGAGGGCACAAAGACCTTCACGCATGATTTCGTGATCATCTACCAATAAGACTTTTACGTTCATAATCCACCTAACAATATTATACTAGATTATAAGAGAATCATTACTTTAAAGTATTATACATAAACATACTAGCACACCATATATTTGAGTTCAAGGTTAATTTTTATTTTTAGTGGGTAATTGTACAAAAAATTTACTTCCCTTTCCGGGACATGACTCGGCCCACGCTTTTCCATGGTGTCTTGTGACAATTCGTCTGACGATGGAAAGACCGATACCTTCACCCTTATAATCTTCCGTATCGAGTCGGTAAAAAAGCTTGAAAATATCGCCTAGTTGGGCAGGATCCACACCCATACCATTATCCTCGACACAATATATCGAATCATCGCCTTCATTCCATCCGGTTATCTTAATAACGCCGTGCCGAGACGGATCCAGATACTTTATAGCATTACCTATCAAATTGGAGAAAACCTGATTTATCTGTGATTTGTCGCCATGGCAATACGGTAGTTTTTCTACAGATATTTCGCAATTGGTTTGGTCCGCGAGATATTGCATGGTTTTAACTATTTTAGCCATCGTTATATTCATATCTATTTTTTCGATCTGAGTTGCGGAAAAACCTAGCTTGGCAAGTTGGCTCAGCCCATCAAGCAGCGATCTCATTTTTACAGAACTGGCAAGGATAATATCAAGTGCAACGCTAATATCATCCGTAGTAATGGCCTTGATCTTGTCTAATTTAATTTGATCGGATTCATCGCTGTTGACGATAGACTCAATCTCTTTGCGATTGGTGTCAAGGATATGGCTAAAGCCATCAATGTTCACCAAAGGAGTACGTAGGTCGTGGTTGGCAATGCGCACAACACTTTCAAGTTCCCAGTTCTTCTCTTCAAGGACTTCCAAAAGGATTGCCTGTTTTTCTTGCGACATTTTTATCTTTGAGATGTCTCTGTTAACACCAATTATACCAATTATTTTGCCCTTGGTGTTTTTCCACGGAACCTTTGTGATCAGACCCCATGTCTGTTTTATAGGGTTATGACTGACAGATTCGCTGTTGATTATAGAAATACCTGTATTAATAATTTTTTGTTCTTCGTCACGAAAAGATAGTGCCATTTCCTTAGGCATGTAATGGAAATCGGATTTCCCGATCACATCTTTCGGATTCGACAAACCTAGTTCGCTAGCACAACTCTCGTTGGCAAACACAAAATTACCCTGGAAGTCTTTTGCGTAAACAGAATCTGGGATTGCTTCGATCAGTGTACGAAGAAGGTTACGCTCATTTGCGAGGTTTTCTTCGGCTTTTTTTCTTTCTGTTATAGTTGTGGTGTTCCTGTTGACACCAATTATACCAATAATTTTGCCTTTGGCATTTTTCCACGGGACCTTTGTGATCAAACCCCATGCCTGATGTGCAGGATTACGACTGATAGAGTTGCGATTGATTATAGAAACACCCGTATTAATAATTTTTTGCTCTTCGGCACGAAAGAATAGTGCCATTTCTTTAGATAAGTATTGGGCATCGGATTTCCCGATCACATCCTTCCGATTCGACGCACCTAGATGGTTAGCGCAACTTTCATTGGCAAACACAAAATTGCTCTGGAGGTCTTTTGCGTAAATATGATCGGGCAGTGCCTCGATCAGTGTACGAAGAAGGTTACGCTCGTTTGCAAGGTCTTCTTCGGCTTTTTTTCTTTCTGTTATATTGCGGCTAACAGTTATAAAACCTATAATCTTGCCTTCCGCATCATGCCATGGAACTTTTGAGCTTAATGCCCAGTTCTTTTCGCCTTTGGCATCTATATAGTTTACCTCACGATTAAAGATCCCCTGGCCGGTTTTAAGTATCTCTTGTTTCTCGTCCCGCCATTTTGCTGCGTTTTCTTTTGAATAAAAATCAAAAGCGGTTTTACCGATTATATTTTCCACCGGTGTCTCTGGTAAGCCCTCCAAAGAAGCGGGATTGCGAAATACGAACTCACCTTTTCTGTTTTTTGCGGTCAGTTGATCGGGCATAGCATTCATTAAACCATGCAGAAGGTTCCTCTCTTGAGCGAGAGATTCCTGTGCATTGATACGATCGAGAATTTCCGTTTGAAGCTGTTGATTTACCGATCTTAATTCTTCCTCAGATTGCACTTTGAGCTTTAATCTTATTTTAGTACGAAGAGATTTATATAAAACCAGTCCTGTACCAATAACTCCGGCTATTAATAAAAATGCGCCGGTATAAATATTCCTGGCATGCTTTAAAACCGGAGTTGATATTTCGTCGTAGTCCAGGTTCGTGCTGATAGTCCAGGTTTTGTCGCCGGCTTTTACAGGCGTATACACCGAGAGACACTTGGTTAATGTTAATTTGTCGTTACGCCAGTATAAAGACTTGTACGTGGCAAAACCTTCTTTTCCAGAAGTCATTTCTGAGTGTACTTTTGTTGCCGCCGACCAGTCATGCTCAGGATATGCGTCCTTCATATATTCGAGTGGGGTGATGCCTATGAATTCTTTAGATGGATGCGAGATCAGCATGCCGTTATTGTCCAACATAAAGGTGCAACCCCTATTGTCGATCGTGCTGTTATTTAGACATTCGCGAAATGCGTCTAGATTTACAAACGCTCGAAGCATTCCAATAAGTTCGCCTTCTTTGAAAACCGGCGAGCAAACGGAAATAGATTTGCCGAAGTCAGTTACGAAGAAATCGCTTACGCAAGGCTTATGGGTTTCAAGGATTGTCTTTACGCAGAGTATATCCGAGTAACCGTCATCAGGCTTGTTTGCGAAAGGTGCCCTGCTTATTACTGTCCCATCGGTTCCAATCACATAGATAGCGTTTATCTGGGTTATTAGATTGTCATGCATAATGTTTAACGCTTCGGAAGCGATATCATCAGGAGCGGAACTTGCAATGCGTCCTTCAATAAGGGCTTGCTGAATTCTCGGATTTACTCCAAGTAATCTAAGTTCGCCCAGGACTTGCTCGATGAAATTTTCTATATGCTGAGCCTCAGTTCTTACTATCACACGCAGTACTTGCCGGGCTTGTAAGAATATTTCATTTTTAAAACGGTGTATATTTTTTACAGAATAGTAGCATACTGAAGAGGCGATAAGAGCGAGAATGATAATGGATAGAAAAATATTGGTACCTGACGATCCTGTCGGGTTTTCAGGGCTATACTCGGCAGCAATGCGATCGTTGGGTTTTGAACCCTGTTTTTTAGAAGAAATTGTTTCGATAGTTTTCTTTGTCGGAACTTTGTGCGTACGCAATGTGCTTACTTTATTGCGATGTTCTTCAAGATTGGCAAAAATCTCAGAATCTGATTTGTTGTCGTTTTCCAGCACAGCCGAGCTTTATCCCTAAAGACTTATATGTAGCGTTCAAATTACAATTCAATTTCTGTTAACTGATCAATGCATATACTGATTCTTCGGCACAATTACAATATACGTTTTTAACGTAAATGCAGAACAAAATCAAGAGTTTATTGCATTTTAAGAGGTTTTTATCGGACCGTAAATCATTTTTTAGAGATTAAACAAATATTCGACGGAAAGGCCGATCAAGATGGCTTCTGAAAGCAGTTTTGGTCATGAAATATTTTACGCCCGATAACCTAACCCGTATATGGAACAATATCATTTATAAGCTTCAAAATGGGTTTTTGAAAAAGTTTGATTGTTTTACCCCGCTTTCTTACCGAAATACCTTGCAGGGATATTGTCGATTAGCACGAGCCGTTTATGTGATGTAACCGTAATTATAGCCATAGGGGTAGCAAGAGTTGAGCAGAGAAAAAGGCAAATCCAATTCCAACTGGTTTTTGGACCGTTACAAAATCATTTTTTTGATCGTTATGGTTTTGCTTACATCAGCGGTTTGCTATCTGGGCAGGGTGAATGCACAAGATTTTGAAGAAACGATAGTTAAACGCACAGAAGACCAAATGCTCGTAATAGCCAAAGTAGAGACTGTGCATATTCAAAGAATGATCGAAAGCATTCAGACCGGGCTGACACTGCTCAGCAAAGAGCCGACAGTTATGAATGCACTTATAAATGATGAATTTGCTCAGAACCCCGACCTCTCTGATAAATATGTTCCGGAAATCGCGATATATAAATACCTGAAGAACTATGTAGATGCGATTTACAGGATAAATGCAAAAGGTATTGTACAAAACAGAACACCATGGAAAGACAGGCCGCCAGCCGATTATTCTAAAAAGCCGGGAGTAAGTGCGGTATTAAAAAATCACAAGCCGATCATTACTGACACGTTTAGGACCAGTTCGGGAAAGGATTGCATCTCGGTTTGTTGTCCGGTATTTGATAGTAACCGGTTTGTAGGGGTACTCCGTGCGGTTGTTTATCTGGACACATTTAGAAAATGTCTTGAAGACTGCAGGATTAGTGAAAATGGATATGCTTTTATGATAGACAGCCAAGGCAAAGTGGCCTCTCATCCTTCTGATAAAGTGATTGGCGTCGATCCCGTTGAATACTTACAAGGTCTGTTTCCCGCGCAAGATTTCTCGTCTTTCCAGACAGTTGTACAGGAAATGGTTGCCGGAAAACAAGGGAACAGCACATTTGATGCGATATGGGTTGACGATCAAGAACCAAAAATAGTCCGTAAACTCTGTGCCTATTCTTCGGTTGAAATAGAAGGTAAAGTATGGTCAATAGCTGTCGTTATCGGCTATGACGAAATTGCCGCACCGATACTCGCACATAACAGAAACATCTATCTCGGCGTTGGATTGGCTGTCCTTATTATGCTTGCTGCGGGGATTTGCTTTAGCGTGATGTACAGAAGAACGACCCGGCTTAAATTACAGGCCCAGTCTGCCGAACAGCTAAAACAGATCAATTCGTATCTTCAGTCGCAGATCGAAGAACGAAAAATAGCAGAGGCAAGGCTTATTCAATTAAACAAACAGTTGGAGGCTTCCATCGAAAAGGCCAATCTTATGGCAAAAGAAACGGCACTTGCAAACGAGTCAAAGAGCGAGTTCCCTGCCAATATGAGTCATGAGATACGCACACCGTTGAATTCGATAATAGGTTTCTCTGAGGTCCTAGGCCAGGAATCCCTGACGCCGGAACAGCTTAAGTACATTGAAATGATCATTGCAAGCGGCAGCAATCTGATGCAGGTTGTCAACGACATTCTCGATTTTTCAAAGATCAAAGCCGGCAAACTTGAAACAGAGATGATAAAGTTTTCACTGAGAGAGTTTCTCGATGATATAGATATCCTGTTGCGATTCACTGCGGTAGAGAAAAATCTTGATTTTAATATGATTTATTGTGACGACCTTCCGGAAAATGTCATAACGGATCCGGCAAGGTTGCGACAGTGTCTGATAAACCTTATTGGCAATGCTATAAAGTTTACAGAAAAGGGGCATGTAAGCCTTAATGTGTCATTGTCAGGCAAGCAGGATGGCAAAGTTATGATCAAATTTGAGATCGAAGATAGCGGAATAGGTATAGATCCGGAAAATCAAAACCGTATTTTCAACTCGTTTTCACAGGCTGACGAAGGAACATCGCGTAAGTTTGGAGGCACAGGGCTTGGGCTTGCAATAACAAAGCAATTGACCGAATTACTAAACGGCAATATATCTGTTTCAAGCAAACATGGCAAAGGAACCGTCTTTACGCTTATGATACCGGTAGATGTAGTCAAGTCAAAAGTTCATTGATACATTTAAAAGATTTGTCAAACAGACGATCGTACAGAAGTAAGAACAACTCTCAACAAAGTCAACTCGCCCGGAATAATCCTAAATTATTAGGTTATGACCGGTATACGTAAAAACTACGAGTCGATTAGATTGGCTGATATACCTGCATGTCCTGATACTTCTGGTATGAATTGAATATCTCTTGGAAGTATCCGCCTTTAAGAGCACGAACACCCAACAAAACGCCGCCTAAAACATTTACGTTAATATT
>JAGLHQ010000272.1 GCA_023143375.1 Planctomycetota bacterium | reverse complement strand
ATATTCGGGCCAGGAGATCAGCAGTTATGATGTATTGAATAACAAGGAGTTCAAGGATAAGTTGCGGCAACTGATTGTCAATGCCGATTCATTCTGGATCGGGGTCGATAAGCCCGACGATCTTTCGGGAAAGACCCTGGCTACGTCATGGGGCGATTCGCTTGGCCCGCTTAAGAAGCGTGGCGAACCGTGGGAAATGGCAGAGCCTGCTGAGGGGATGCCCTGCTGGATCGATAATTATGCGATCACCTGGGCGCTGGCGGATAAGCCGTTTCTTAAGAAGGTTGCCGAAGAATACATTAACAGATTACTGTCGACGGACTATCAGGTTAATCATATAATGCGCTACATGTCACTTACCCCAATAACTACCAACATTGGCGAACTACTGACATCCGAAGAAAAGGAACGATTGCATGTTGGAATTCCGAATTTCTTCAGCGAGAATCGTATCTTGCAACACACCTACTCAGAAAGAGACCGCAATGGATTAAAAAGGTTGTGGGATGAAGCGATGAAAGGCATTACTGTCGAATGACGAAACTAACAAAACCAGAGACTGTGGTCTCGACCAGGCATTCGATAGCAACAAAACTGTCGAATGTCCAATTGACAGACGGAGAGGCTTCTTTAAAAAATGATCGCTAATAGCACACATCCTTAATCAGTACCAGAATTAGAGAACTTACCTACGAGAACCCAATAAATACCCTTATTTGAGTTAGAGGTTTTTATAAACCTATTGATTTTGTCAATAAATTAGTAACGTCCCAAAGTTTGTGGATTTCTTGAAAAAGGCTTGAGTTGTGATATTGTGTTTTTGACAAAAAATACATATATCACAGGAGACTCAAGCCATGCAAAACATTATAGCGATGGAAGTGCTTAGTGCCACATCAGAAAAAGGTTTTTCTTTGGATGAACTGGTTTTTAAGACAAAAGAACTGTTTGAAAAGGAGGGGCTGGCTGGCTTTGTCGGCCTGATCCTTCGTCTGGCAGACGAGAGAATATGTATGAATATGGTTCATGGCAAAATAAAACATTCTGAACAAGCATGCTGCCTGACTCCGCAGTATGAGTACCACGGCCAATCGAATCGTCAGTTCCGTACGTCTGTTGGCAAAGTAATGATCCGTTGGCGTCGATTGAGATGTACCGGCTGTGGGAAAAGCATTATTCCTTTAAGAGGATTTCTCGGCCTGAACCTTTATCAGTCAAAGACATCGGAGTTAGAAAAAATAGTCACCGAAATTGTCAGCGAGCAAACCTATCGTCGTAGCAGCAGTCATCTGTCTACGATAGGCACTATTCCCGTGCCAAAGAGTACTGCTCATCGCTGGGTTGCTCAAAGCGATTGTGATCAAATTGACGATAGCGACGAAACCTTTGACATGCTTTTTGCCGACGGGACCGGGTACAAGAGAAGGCCTGACAAAGAAGCAAAGCTTAACAATCGCGGCGAATTGCGGATTGCCTTAGGTGTTGATAAAACCGGTTCAATAGTGCCTTTGGGGGCATTTACCGGAAAGAGCTGGAATGAGATTGCTGCTGCTGTTCAAGGTGACAGAGATGATGAGAAACCCATAGCCGACATGCTTGTCAGTGATGGCGAACGTGGTATTGCCGAGAGCTTTGCGAAACTGTGCAACTCTCATCAGCGTTGCCATTGGCATTGTGTGCAGGATTTGAATTATACAATGTGGCAGGATAAAGCAGGGAAAGTTGAACGCAGACAAATGCAGAAAAAGCTGGCTGCGATAATAGGCATAGAAATTCCTGAGGAAGATTACGAGAAGGTCGATGATTCGGATAAGACGGCACTTGCCGATGCTGTTGCTGTCGGAGAATATGAGATTCGCAAGCTGATAAAAAAACTGTTGGACAAAGGTTATGTCGCAGCCGCTGATTACCTGATCCGTGCGTGTAAGAATATGTTCAGTTATATACGTCGCTGGCTTTTGACAGGCATTGTTGGCCCGCGTGCTTCAAGTTTGATCGAACGTATGATGCGTGAGATCGCTCGCCGCCTAAAACGCATGGCCTTCGGCTGGAGCGAACAGGGTGCCGCCAAGATGGCCAGGATAATAATTAAACGATTCACGTCTGCTGGCCAATGGGAGAAATATTGGCGAAAAAGGCTGAGAATTCAGGACAACGTACTGCTTGTTCTGAGAGCTATTAAAGTTAAAAATCCACAAACTTTGGGACGTTAATAAACTTTTTTATGCTTTGGAAACAGATAAACGGACGAATAAAAAATGGTAATTCAATTTTTTTTACTAAAAAAACCTATTTTTCCCTAATGAATAGCCTTTTGAACCTCCGGAGCATTCCTCCATAAGCTTTGTAGGCTTTATACACAAAACATGCCATACTTACAAAAACAGCATTATTAGCCAATTTATCATTGGTCAAAAACCTAATGAATCCAAGCG
>JAGLHQ010000271.1 GCA_023143375.1 Planctomycetota bacterium | reverse complement strand
GGTTGATCTTGCTCTCGGAACTTATCACGACCTTGATCTGACGGCTGATCTTCAAAGAAATGGTGTCTATTTCGATAACATTAAGAGGGTCGGCCATTGCGACGACAACTTTTTTGCCTTCCTCGCCGATAATTACTACGCAAAAACGCTTGGCAATCGTTTCCGGAAGCATCCTGGCAATTTTAACATCTATCGCAGAAATATCATCGAGGCATAAATAATCCATTGAAAGGAACTGGGCCAGTGCTTGCGTGATCTGCTCTTCATTTAGCGTCTTGAGACCGACTAAAACAGATCCGAGCAGCCCCCCCTTTTCGCTCTGCTCAAGAAGCGCCGCTGATAGCTGCTCCTGGTTGATAAGGCCATGAGCAACAAGAAATTCACCAAAAAGATGCTTACTTGCCATCTTCGGCGATTTCAAACTGGTTTTTGCGTTCTTTCTTAACATTTCAATTCCGTTTTATATATCGCACTCCACAGCCAGAGCCCCGGCTGAAAATACTTTCATATAAAATGTAATAAATAAACCAGCCAAACAAAATTTCTAAAGGCACTTTTTTATTATATTTATTAAAAAAAAAACGTCCCATAATAAGTGTTTCTTTCTAAGCCTAAAGGCGATTTAGTCTCACGAACAAGACCCGGTTTAAAAAAACAGAAACTTTTTTAATACAAAATTACGTCCTATAATAGAAAACAGCACCCGACGAATAAACGACCCCAGCCAACCCGTTACGCCAGTAAAAACTTGAAATTTTAAGCCGAATCTGGTATAATAAACGAACGCAAACAAGAAACGCAGAATCCATTTTATTTTAAAAATTAGGGTTTCCAGTTTATCTGGTTTAAGGGGTGGTGATGAATTCCTTAACAGAATTGACTATCGTCATACTCGTATCTATTGCCGGCGTCTATATCGGAAGAAAGCTCTCCGGTTCAAGGACGCTCTATAGAGCGATCGCCTACATCATCCCGTTTGCGCTGACAGGTTTGATACTCGCAGGAAAATATTGCGGACCGCTTGCTTACTATAAACCGCTGGCGCAGCTTACCGCAGGACAATTCAGGTTCGCCGCACTTGCACTTATTATTACTATGGGGCTTACCGCACCGATGGCACATCTTAAATACAAATGGGAAAAAATCCTTGTCTCGATAATAATGGTAGTTTTCGTAGTCTGTTTTTCGATACTGCCGTCGCTGGCACCGCTAATGCTCTACGATGAATTTTCCAGTCTCAAAACAACGATGAACAGCGATGGCGTATGTATGCAAAGCAAGGACTACACTTGCGGACCAGCAGCTGCCGTTACTGCTTTGCGGAAGCTCGGGTTCGATGCCGAAGAAGGACAGATCGCAATTCGTTCGCGAACTTCTCCGGTAACGGGAACTCTTCCAAAAAATCTTTACGATGCGATCAGCGATATTTATGAAAACGACAACCTGCAATGTCAGTTCCGTCGATTCGATTCGACAAGCCAGCTCATCAACGGCGGAATAACTCTTGTCGTCATCCAGGATGCTTTCATGCTCGATCATTGCGTAGCTGTTCTCGATGTCTCAAACGATGCTGTTACGATCGCCGACCCGAGCATCGGTGAAATATCTATACCTGTCGATGAATTTGAAAAAGCATGGAGATTTGCAGGCATCGTACTAAAACACAGCCAGGATATATAGCCGCTAAAAAAAACGCTACTCGTAGTCCGCACGTATCAACTTTGTAAGCATGATCAGCCTGCCGATCTCAAGCTGCACATCGGCATCGAGCGTTTCATCGAGCGTATATCTGTCCGCCGCCGCCTGATCGTCTCTTTGCGTCATACTATTAACCTCCGCCGCCTGCCGGGCATTGTCCAGCTCACCCCTGACGGCTGTGACCTTTACATCCGGCT
>JAGLHQ010000270.1 GCA_023143375.1 Planctomycetota bacterium | reverse complement strand
TTCTTTGTTCTTTTCAAGCTCGTCTCTATTTTCCGCAAGCTCTGTTACGAGTCCGCTGTGCTGCGTTCGTATCTTTGCTGTCTGCTCAGCCGCGTTTTGTTTACGCTCGGCAAGTTCTTCTATTCGCACTTTCAGCATCTCGATCCGGTCGAGCTGTTGTTCGATACGGCTCTTAGCGGCGACTAATGCATTGTCAGACTGATTGATCCGGTTTTCTGTTTCGATGATCGTTTTGCCAAGCTCGCTCATTGCCGCGTCGTCATGAGCTACCTGCGCGACGATCTCGCCAAACCGTTCTCCGATCTTCCCAAGCGATGCTTTTTTCTTATTGCTGCCGGTTACGATCTTATGATACTCGCTCAGCGAATAGTTCACACGAAGCTCTTTAAGACGCTCGGAATACTGTAGGTAGTTTCGGGCCTTACCCGCTTGCAGTTTGATGCTCCGAAGCTGCTTTTGAACTTCCGCAACAATATCAGCCAGACGAAGCATGTTCTGCGAGGTCCGGTCAAGTTTGCGCGACGCTTCTTTTTTGTGTGCTTTGTATTTGCTTATACCGGCGGCCTCTTCGAAGATCATCCGACGTTCTGTCCGGGACGCGTGAAGAAGTTGATCGATCTGACCCTGTTCGATGATCGAGTAAGCGCTTACGCCGATACCGGTATCCATGAACATTTCTTTGATGTCTTTAAGCCGGCAGTTCTTACCGTTGATAAGATATTCGCTTTCGCCGCTGCGATAAAGCCGCCGGGTTATCTCAAGGGCATCCTGTTCGATGTCAAGCTTGTGAACATCGGAAAAGCAAAGGCTTACCTGAGCCATTCCGCTGGCCTTTCGGCTGCTCGATCCGCTAAAGATAACATCAGACATATGACCGCTGCGAAGGCTCTTCGGGCTTTGGTTTCCAAGAACCCATTTTAACGCATCGACAACATTACTCTTACCGCATCCGTTGGGACCGACAATCGCAGTGATTCCGTCGACAAACTCGAATTCTATCTTATCTGCAAAGCTCTTAAAGCCGTTTACAACTATTTTTTCAAGTCTCACTTACATCCTCCGTGATACAAATTTATCATGATGTACATTTTATAGACAATCCGTTTAAATTGCGACCCAAAACCTATAATTATTGATATTATCGGCTCGTAGCCGTGGTTTTCTCCAATATTGCACCTGCCGTCGTCATCGCGCCCATCTCAAAAACAGCGTCGATCGAACCATTTTCGCATAGTTTCTTCAAAAGGGCGATCGTATCGGCATAAGGAACAGATAAACCGTTTCTTTTATGGATGTCGTCATCTTTGGTGGGCGTATCGGACAACGCCTTAATAAGGTCGGTAACCGAAAAAGTGGAGATCACGGGCCTGAGCAGACGAGGCTCGGTAGGGTGCTTACGCATTACAGAGATATATTTTTCACCGGCAGGAGCGTTAATTATGATCTTTCCGTTATCGGATTCGACAAATATATCCGTATTACAGTAGATCGGCGACCCGAACAGAACGATCTTAGGGGTACCCGAACGCGTCACATAGATCACCTTCCGCCCGGGGCAGATCACATTATCGACCATGAAGCTTTTACCGATAAACGTATGCGATATGCTTATGTCACCGCGCTTCCGAAGATGATCGTAAGCAAGGTATTTCGCATCGAAATCGTTGCTTGCGAGTGTTCGCGTAAGAAGACCGGCCGCGTCATTGCGATTGGCGCTTGTACCGATCGCGTTGATCGCATCGAGACGTAAGGGAGAGGACCTGTCAAGTGCAAAACCGCGAAGAATATCAAGTCCTTTATCGCTCCCTAAACTAAGAAGGCAGCGAGACGCATGAAAGCGTACTGCCTCGTCGCTGGAATTCAACAACCCTGACAGTTTACGTATTACAGGTTTGCCGATCGCGTCAAGTGACAGTTCGTTTAGAACTTTATTTCTGGAACCGGCAAGGTCAGCGACAAGTGAATCGATCATTTGTGATTGAGACTTCACATCGTCGGCAATATAAAGTAAAGTGATCATCGACAAAAATTTCGCTCGCTTGTCACGCATATTATCGGGGATCGTAATATCGATCTCGGCAGGAGACGTTGCCTTTGCGATATCACGTCCGAACCGTTCGTTGATCCGGTTTCGGATCGCACCTGCGGTAAAGTAATTCGGGTTGTTAAGGGCCATCCTGATCTTAGCTTCGTTTAAGCAAACACCGCCGTTAAGAATATAACCGTTAACATTATTACTATCCTTTGCACCACCGGTCTTATCGAGATAGATCGGTCCGGAAGCGTAAGCCATCGTCTTGGCATACTGATTGAAGCGTTGCACACGGCCAAGGGGTTTCAGCTCGCAAGTGAACAATCGCCCGCCGTCAAGAGATGTTGTTTGCGTACTCGCAAATGCGCCAACCTTAACATCGAATTTCGCGCCCTTTAATGCGATACCGGGGATAACGCCGTACACCTCGACAATCGCGGTATCCATACTGTTAATTATGCTGTTGGGCGGCATGCCCTTTGTGCCGAGGCTTTGTTGAGTGATGTATTTAACAAGAACAGCACGCAATTCAGGAGGACATTCGCTTGACCCGGTCCCATTGAGATTTCCCACAAGCCCGAAACCTCGTACCGGTATCGCACCAAAATCATAAAACTCGGCAAGAGCACCGACTGTATTGTTAAGTGTTACAGGTTCATCGACACCTTCATCATCTGCCGTACGCTCGCCGGCACAGCCGAACACAAAACAAAGGCAGAATAATAAAAGGATTGCTGTAAAGCGGAAATACCCCATGTTATTTACCATAAGCTGCTCTTTTCTAATTTGAAAATCCATTTTCTTGACTGCTTCTTGCAAATGTTTGCCACAGCCCGATAAAGCATAGAGACA
The DNA here is from genome assembly GCA_023143375.1 of Planctomycetota bacterium. Taxonomy (GTDB): domain Bacteria; phylum Planctomycetota; class Phycisphaerae; order Sedimentisphaerales; family Anaerohalosphaeraceae; genus JAFGKL01. Next base: position 2,910 of record JAGLHQ010000270.1, on the reverse strand, counting down.
GTGACCGGCTTAGTCAAGAATAATCTATCTGTTGTGTAAGAAAACCGATTTTTCCCACATTTAGTGTTTTTGCCCTAATGCCGTGGCATTCGCTGCTCAATTATTGCCTGGCGATGCGTGCCAGACCAGAGTTTATCCAGAACTCGCGTCGGGAATAAACTCCGGGAAACTATGAACTTTGAGCCAAATTAATGCCATTAGTATGAATTTTCTTTTTGTGTTTCAGTTTGAGATGACGATCAAGCCCTGCGCAGTAAACACAGCACGAAGCAAGACTAAACACCAAAAGCGTGCCTAAAAAACAATATGCATCCATCATAACTCCAAAATATCTCAAAACCTCGTCAACTACCCATCAAATCGTCACTTCGCGTAAAAGCCCCCAGACGCCACGCGTAAATACGAGTTTTCGTTAAAAAGGTTCTTATCTATTTTCGCAAAATTCACTCAAGAAACCATAATAATTACCCGATTCGTAGGTTAGGATAAAAGTCTGTGATATATTAATCAGGAGGCAAATTGTTAAAAGCAAAAGACATCATGAATGAAAATATCGTTTCAGTAACCAAGGACACTCCATTGATAGAAGCAGCCAGAATAATGGCAAGGAACAATATTTCAGGAATACCGGTTGTCGACGACCGGATGGTTTTAGAAGGTGTCATTACGGAAAAGGACATTTTGGCACTCTTCGATGTTATGCAGTATGAAGAAAGCAGAACGGTAAACACCACCATGACACACGATGTCATTTCATTTGATGTAGACGATCTGCTTCTGGAGATATGCGATTGCCTAAAGGAACACGAGTTTAGAAGGGTACCGGTAACCGAAGAAGGAAAACTCGTTGGAATAATCAGCAGAAGAGATCTGATGAATCATATTGTAAAACAAAGAGAAATGAACGTCTCACGATATAGCTAACCCTGAAAATTAAGTATCCAGCCTGTCACGCACTTACATGGTTGTGGAACATCCCGATTTATCCGAACTGGTTCGAAAATCGGTTCGTTACCTGCGGTAAGCAACATCGTCATAAAGTGCTTCTGCCCTATAAAGTCGTTTTTCAAGAGTACCGACGGTAATCTCAAGAGGAAGCGCACCGGGAAAACGTCGTCCAAGCACGATCGCACGGTTATAGTTTCTTGTCAGATCGACCAGGACCAGCGAAAGTTCGTCAAGAAGTTCGTCGGCTGTGATCGTTGGGCGGGTTTCCGTGATCATTGTACCACTGTCAACGCCGACCTGACGACGACGGGCACGCGTATTAGGCGATTCGTAGCGATCATATTGCAAACTTCCCACACGCCCTTCGATAGGACGGTTATAGACTGGACCATAACCATCGTCGAGCATTCGTTTGGTCGTCGTGGTTGCCTGATTTTGTATTTTGTCAATTTGGGTGGTAAGGCTGTCACTGCGCTCCTGAAGATAATCGATATCCGCAACGATATTGCTAAGGGTTCGTCTCGTTGCGATAAATTTCTTGGCGGTCTTTTCGATCTGCCCGCTTCGACGAAGAAGTTTCGCATCAGACGCGTCAAGAGCGTTTAATACATCTTGTCGAGAACCCACTACCCCATCAGCCATCTTCGCATAAACTGCATCTTTCGGTTGAAGCACAAGGCTCATCTTTTCGGTCTTTTCGTTATCGGGGCCTATATAGATTTTCTTGCTGGACCAGGATCGCAACACCGTTTGCGACGGGATCCGGTTCTCGCGGTTTATGAACGATTTCTTTCCATCCTTGCTTGTAATTTCGATTACATCGACCTGACTGTCAACCATCGCCATCGCCATAATGCCGGGCCGACCCTTACTTTCGGCAAGCAATGCGGTGTAACTTTTATAAGCTGCGAGGTTGTCAGAGTTGAATATCGCTGCGAAGTCGTCGCCGTAGTACCCGCCAGAACCTGTGATCGGAGCCGCAGAGCCGATTACCGCGATGCCGGCGATGTATATCTTATCGCACGCAAGGGCCACAGCCGCCGCCGCGGAATAGGCACCGCCGTCGTTACCACCGTTTATAAAAGCGATCACCGGGCAGTTCGTCGTTCCCTGGATCGCATCGCAAAGGTTCTTGGCATACTCACCGCGACCGCCCGGCAGGTCGATCTCGATCAGGATCGCAAGTACGCCTTTATTCGACGAATCGATTATCGCCTCTGCCACAGAATCGGATATAACTTTGGAAAGCAGGGTTTCATGAGCGTCCAGTTGAATGACCGCAACGCTGTTACGTCGACCAAGCTCATTAGAAGTCACACGCCAATCATTAAGATTGATCGCGTTGAATTTGCTTTCAACTTCGGAGTAAACATAGGTTCGCCCCTGACGGACTTTTTGAGTCATAAAACCGTTAAAGCTTTCGCCGGTCTTGACATTTTCAAATGTGTCCGCCCCACAAATCGACGTCAAAAAAAAGATCGCAAATACCGGGATGATTCTTCGCATTAATTTAGCTTTCATAGCAAATGCCTCCGTGATAACTATTCAGTCCTGCTATTGTATCGTGCATAACACACTTATATAATAAAAAAACGCATTACACGCTAAGGTTTTCCCCCTTTTTTGCCCTGCGCGTCGCCGCTATTTACCCAACTTCACAAAACCGCAACAATTTTCATAATAACCCGTTCCCTCCTCAACTACTATAATCGATTAAAGGTCTCTTTGTTCGCAAAGATATTTGGTAGACTCTTCCATGCAAACCCAAAAAAACATGTACAATTCCAATAAAATCGATACAATAACAGTCGAACTGAATTAACTACGAACTCCTAACTACAAACTACGAACTAATTAATGCGAATAATCTCAGGTACAAAACGCGGCCTAAAGCTTTTACCGCCAAAGACTAACGACACCAGACCGATCACCGATCGCGTCAAGGAATCGCTCTTTTCGATT
>JAGLHQ010000027.1 GCA_023143375.1 Planctomycetota bacterium | reverse complement strand
TAGGCGTTATGGCGTTTCTGCTTGGATTCAATAAAAGCACCTTAGCGTTTTTGGGATTTTGCGGTGTTTCTGTTTGGGTTTGAGAAAAGCACCTTGCGTTTTTGCGGCAATTTCTGCTTGGGTTTGAGAAAACCGCCTTGTTGTTTTGTATGCGTTGTGATATTTTGTCGGTACAGAGGAGCGGCTTTTTTAAGTTTGATATTTTTATGAGAAAACGAGGGTTTATAGATGTCTGAACAGACGATCAAGTGTCCTAAGTGTGGTGAAGAGATAGAGCTATCGGCTGCACTTACCGGTGGTATTCGTGAGAGCTTGCGTTTAGAGGTTGAGGCGGGTACTCGTAAGCAAGAGGCTGAGCTTGCTAAACGTCAGGATGAGTTGGCAGGGCGTGAGCGTGCGATCGCTAAACAGACCCGTGAATTGGCAGATGAGGTTAATAAGCGGCTGGCTGTTGAGGTTGAAAAAGTTAGCAAAGAGCAGTTTGCAAAAGCTGCGGGTGAGGTGGAAGCTAAAACAAAGAGCATATTAGCTGAGCTTGCTGCGAAGACCGAGGCAGTTAAGGCGGCAGAGGCTAAAGAGCTTGCGTTCCTTAAGGAGAAAAAAGAACTCGAAGAGAAGGCGGGGCGTCTTGAGCTTGAGGTTGAGCGAAAGTTGAGTGAGGGGCGTAAGAAAATTATTGCTGAGGAAAGGCTTCGAGTAGAGGAAGAGCAGAAACTTAAGATCCGTGAAAAAGACGATCTTGTAGTTTCGCTAAAGGGTCAGCTTGAAGATATGCGTAGAAAGATGGAGCAAGGGTCTCAGGAGCGACAAGGGGAGATGCTTGAGGAAGAGCTTAAAGAGTTGCTAGAACGTACTTTTCCGTTTGACAAATTCGAAGATGTACTAAAAGGTAAGCGGGGAGCGGATATTATTCAGATCGTGCATGGGCCAAGCGGTAAGATTTGCGGTAAGATATTGTGGGAGTCGAAGAATACTAAGGAATATAGCAAGGCTTGGATTGAGAAGCTTAAGAAGGATCAGGCAGATGCCGGGGCGGAGGTTGCGATACTTATGACAGTTGCGATGCCTCGTGAGGTTCGGGATTTCGATTATCATAATGATGTTTGGGTGACGAATTATAAGTGTGCTATCGGGCTTTGTACTTCTTTACGTCATAACCTGATCAATGTTGCGAGGGAGCGTATTGTTGTGGCAGGGCAGGAAGACATGAAGGATTTTGTATATAAGTATGTCACTGGGCCTGAGTTTGGGCGTCGTATCAAGCGCATTGCCGGTGCGTATGTTCAAATGCAGGCAGACCTTGAGAGTGAGAAACGGTCGATGCTTAAGATATGGAAGAAACGTGAGAAGCAGATAACAGTTGTGATCGAGAATGCTGCTGAGATGCGTGGAGAGATCGAGGGTTTAGCTGGCGGAAAGTTACTTGGTGGTGACGGAACGTTTTCCCTTGATAGCATTGCTGATGAATAATCCGCGAATTAAAAGCATCTTCTGCGTTCATTTCTCAGGGGAAGCGTGCCTTGTGCTGATTTAGACTGTGTAGGTAGGTACCCCATATAATTGAACATTGTTAACTGGAGAGTTCTGATATAATATTGTGTTGCATTATGAAAGGAACTCTTTATGAAAAGGTCAAAATTTAATGAAACGAAGATGCTGGCGATCCTCAAAGAAGCCGAGGCTGGTATGACGGTTAGTGAGATCAGACGCATGCGTAATCTCGAAGAAGAAAACAAAAAACTCAAACAGATGTATGCGGACTTGTCTCTGGAAAATAATGTTCTTAAGGAACTTATAGAAAAAAACTTCTAAAGCCTGCCGGGAAGAAAGATTTTGCCAGGCAGGCGACAGAAAAAGGGCTGAGCGTTACAGCCGTCTCTAAAGCTATGGTGAACCATGAAGGAAAAAGAGTAAAACAAAGGAAAAGAGATGAATTAGGCGTTTGACTACTGGTTTTCGCGGTGTATATCGAAGATGTACGAGATGACATCCCTTCTTGTTACTATGCCTACCAGCTTGCCATTTAACATGACCGGGAGCCTTCTGAACTCGTTTTTTATGAGACACGAGCAAAGGGCGGTCATGGATTCTGTGGCTTCTATGGTCACTACGTCCTTTGTCATGAAATCTTCGACGAGCATGCCTTCACCTTGTGACGGGCAAGTTCCTTCCTGGATTTGAATCGCAAGTGCCAAAACATCCTTCTCAGAAATGATCCCAATGACCTCGTCGTTGTTGTTTACAACCGGCAGGCCCGTTATGTTAGACTTTACCAGTTTCTCAATGGCTTCGGTGACAGATGTTCCCTTTTCGACGGTCACTACGTCCGCTATCATAATGTCATTGATCCATCTCATTGCATATTCCTTAACGGCAGTTCTGTTGCTTTTATAATAGTTTTTCGGTCAATATTGCTACGGACTTTACTATATTTTTCACCAATGGATCAAGCTTGTTTTGTGTTCGTCCCATAAAAAAGCGTTTATCGTGCCAGCGGGTTTTAGTCGGCGGTCCTTATTTTCTTTAAGAGTTCTTTTCTTGTTTTGACCCGCAGCTTTGCATTTTCGTACCTTCTTTTTTCATCGTCGGTTTCCGGCAGGACGGGTATTACGGGTGTTGGTTTTCTGTTTTCATCGAGCGCCACAAAAGTGAGGTGTGCGGTGGTTGCTCTTGCAGTTTTTCCCGTTAGCGGGTTTTCTTTTATGACCTGGACACCTACTTCCATCGATGTTCGTGAGACATAGTTTACGCATGCTTTAAGCAGTACATGATCGCCGATATAGATCGGATGTCTAAAGTTTATCGAGTCGATGCCTACGGTGACGATGTTTGTTTTGCTGTGTCTTTGTGCGGCGAGCGAAGCGACCATGTCTATCCAGCCCATGATGACTCCTCCGAAGGCGGTTCCTGAGGGGTTTGCCTGGTCTGGCATAACGAGGTATCTTGATTCTACGGCGCTTTGGCTGGGTGATTTGGATTCGCTCATTTTGTCTCCACTTAGATCGAGAGCATGAATTCATATTCTATCAATTGTATATGATAGAGATGGATAGTGGAAAAGCCAACGTTTTTTGGCTTAGAAAGAAAATAGTTATTTGTATTTGGGCGAATCGCCTTGTTAGTTCGAGAAGGCGTTGGCTCTTGCTACGAGCCTGTCTTTTCCGATCGCAGAGATGATGACGTCTTTTCTTGTTATTAGCCCTACAAGTTTTCTGCCGTCAACGATGGGCACTCTTCTGAAAGGGTTTTCTATAAAGCACTGGCATGTGTCTGCGAGATTGTCGTCGGGCCTGAAAGCCGTGATGTTTTTTGACATGAACGCTTCAACTGTTTTGTTCTGCATCTCGGTTGGTGTTCCTGTTATTAATTGGTATGCGATGCATAAGAGGTCCTTTTCTGAAACTATGCCCACCAGTTCCATATTTTTTTCCACGACCGGCAGTCCGGTAATCTTGTGCTTGACAATCAGTTCAAGGGCCTCGGTGACGGGCGTGTTCTTCCTGACGATTACCAGATCTGTTTGCATTATGTTTTTAATTTTTAACATATTAGCTCCCCTTAGAGTTATGGGACGTTGTTCTTCGGCGAAAGTGACCTATGTAGTGACAGTAAAACCATATATCTGTATTCGGCAATAATACGCAGACACTTTAGCGTTTTTTTTGTTAATTAGTGCGGTAGAAAACGGCTTCTCTGTGCAAATATGCAAATGCGTTTGACGATGCTATTTTCAATTTTTTTTTTGGATGCAAATAAAAGTTTTAAAATAGAATTTTTTCCTTGACAATTGGTATCGATTTGGTTATATTGTATTTATCAGTGGGACGTTGTTTTTAGTTCTACTGCATATCATTGGGACGGGGGTTTGGAAACTACCTGGAGATGAGGCGGAAAAATGGGCAAGATTTTGTGCCGGTTTTTGTGCGCTCGTGATTTTATCATGTCTTGCCTGCATAATTTATTTGTGTTTTTTCGTTTGATTGTGCAGAAGTTTCGTAACTGTTTGCATACAACGACTTTCGTGCGGTGATTGTGCGCGGACCTGGCGTTTCGATGCAAACAAATTCAAACGACCTATCAAAATCAGTACGGAGAGTGTGCGCGCGAATTGCGCTTTTATGTAAGAGCGGTTGGGTGCGACGATTTGAAAGGTGAAGAAGATGAAAAGAAAAGTTTTAATCATGAGCTTATGTTTGCTGTTTGTTTCCGGTGTAGTATCTGCAACAACGGTATTCAGTGATGGCGGTGCGGCGCTGCAAGGCATTCTTGACGTTGTTACCATAGGCGGTAACTCTTCGGTTGACGTAGCGAACGATTATATTGGCGATGCAGGTGATTCATATTGGGAGATCGGTGCTACCGGCGGATCGGTTTCCAGTTTGATCTTCGAATTGTCGAGTCCTGTAATAGGCAGCGGTTTCGGAATTTATTCCGGTAATCAGTATGTCGAACTGTTTGAAGGTTCAATGATCTCCGGCGGTCAGGCTCTGTTGTCTATAACTGCTGCCGGAGATGTTTGGTTAAATTTACAGCCTACACCAATAAACCTTGGCGGAACTTCGTTCGGTTACTATTTGCAAACCGGTGACGGACTGTGGCATAGCGATACGAGTTTAAACGCAGACAGCGTCGATCACATGATGGCATATCAGGGTCCCGACACCGATCAAGTGCAGATAGGTCCATGGGCTCCGGGCGTATGGGGCACTGGCGAATATGTCCTTGCGTGGGAAGATGAATTAGCGGGCGGCGCAAACTACGATGACTTTGTGGTAATGGTAGAGTCAGTCAAACCTGTTCCAGAGCCTGCGAGTATGCTGTTGCTTGGTCTTGGCGGGTTTGTGTTACGCAGACGAAGGTGCGAACAATAACAGTAAATTAGTAAAGCGAAGAAGCGGAGATTAGTAGAGAAAAACTTCATGTTGTGCGGGCTGTAAGTTGGGAAGCTTACAGCCCTTTTTTTATTTTCAATTTATTATTTCATATTTACTATTTTTATTGTATCGTATGGCATTCAGACGGCAAAGGAGACGATACATGGAAATTTACGAATTAAAGACATCTATAAGCGAGTTGACGGCCCGGATATCAACGATCCGGGACTGGCTTTGACTTACCTGCCAAAACAGCCCTCCAAAACGAATTAGAGTCTAAGATCGCTGCGGTCGGTTTCTGGGATAATCCTGATTCAGCGCGTAAAGTTGTCGCTCAGCTTAGCGCGGTTAAGAGCATCACGGTTCCTGTTAACGAGATAGCCTTTGCGGGAACGGATCTGGCCGAGCTTATGGAACTTGCAGAGGAAGAAAAGGATGCCGAGACTCTGTCGAGCATCGAAGCGGATATAAAAACGGTCTCTGCCAAGTGCGATAAGATCGAAGTTGCGGGTATGCTTAGCGGTGAGGACGATATGCGTGGGTGCTTTTTGAGCATTCATGCCGGAGCGGGTGGTACCGAGAGCTGCGACTGGGCGAGTATGCTGCTGCGAATGTACACGCGATATTTCGAGCGGAACAAGTATAAGTATGAGGAGCTTGATATTACGCCGGGCGAGGAGGCGGGGATTCGTTCGATCACAATGCGTGTTAGCGGCGATTTTGCGTTCGGTAAGCTTTCATGCGAGAGCGGGGTGCATCGGCTTGTGCGGATAAGCCCGTTCGATTCGCAGAAGAGACGACATACGAGCTTTGCGGCGGTCGATGTTGTTCCTGAATACGAAGACGATGTCGAGACGGAGATAAACGATGACGATCTTCGGTTCGATTTTTACAGGGCCAGCGGAGCCGGCGGCCAGCATGTTAACAAGACAAGTTCTGCAGTTAGAATAACACATCTGCCGACAAATATCGTTGTGCAGTGTCAAAACGATCGGAGCCAGCATAAGAATAAGGCGCAGGCGATGAAGATGCTTAAAGGCAGACTTCGTATGCTTGAGCAGCAAAAACGCGATGCTGAGACGGCCAAACTGTATGGTAATAAGGGCGAGATCGCATGGGGTAACCAGATTCGCAGCTATGTTTTGCAGCCATATCAGATGATAAAGGACCATCGCACAGATTTTCAAAAGGGAAATGTTGACAATGTGCTGGATGGTGATATAGAAGGGTTTATCGAAAGCTATCTTCGCTTTCGGTCTAGTGCAAAGAGCAAGTAATTAAAGAATAAAAACAGATTTGGTCACGAACTGCCTAATAGGCAGATAATCAATCTATTACTTTGGCTGTCTGAGCAATGCCGCGAACAAGACTCCATAAGTTTTTAAGGACGGAGAAAGCACGAATTGTTTCAGCCTTCGGCTGAATAAAAGGTTATTTTTGCCACAGAGGAAAAAGAGAGCACAGAGAGCACAGAGTTTTAAAAGAGATAGAAAGTAAAATTATGGAATCCGCTAACGCGGAGACGATTTAAAATATTTTAAGGGAATAGAGATGGCTAAAGAGATTATTAATGTAACGGTTACGGCGAGGAAGGCTAATGCGATCGAGGTTAAGGCTGACGTGCTTGCGGTTGGGGTTTTTAGCGACGATAAGACGAACAAGCTTTGCAAGGCGATCGATAAAAAGGTTGGCGGTGCGATAGAAAAGCTTAAGAAGCTTGGCGACTTTAAGGCTGGTGTGAAAGAGACTGCGATAATCTATGGCGACGGCAAAATTGCGGCTAAGCGTGTTTTGCTGGTGGGGCTCGGCAAAAAGAAAGAGCTTAAGGCAGGCGATGTTCGCAACGCGGCGGCGATGAGCGTCAGCAAGGCAGTGGGTCTTAAGGCGAAAACAATAGTGATCGCGATCAGCGAGGCTGTGGGTAAGAAGATCGACGGCGAGACGGCTGGTCAGGTGATGGCGGAAGGGGCATATTTCGGCAGCTATCGTTATGACGAGTTTGTCGGTAAAGGCGATGACGATAGACTTGGCAGCTTGAAAGCGAGCATCGTCGATGGCGATGCGGCGAAGGCAAGGCAGATATCTAAGGGCGTAAAGGCCGGGGTCATCATCGGTCAGGTGCAGAGCTTTGCGAGGACGATAGCGAATCGGCCTGGCAATGTTATTAATCCGAAGGGGCTTGCGGAGATCGCGAAAAAGGTTGCCAGGGGCACGCCGGGGCTTAGCTGTACGGTGTTCGATGATAAGCAGCTTAAACAGAAAAAGATGGGCGGTATACTGGCAGTCGGTGCCGGTTCGTCGAATAAGCCTCGGATGATCGTTCTAAAGTATACTTCGAAAAAGAAAACGTCTAAAAAGATCGGGCTTGTTGGTAAGGCGATCACATTCGACTCCGGCGGGATAAGCATTAAGCCATCTGCGGGCATGCAGGATATGAAGTTCGATAAGTCCGGCGGGGTTGGAGTGCTTGGTGCGATGAAGGCTATCGCTGAGCTTAAGCCTGCGGTTAATGTTATCGGTATCATTCCATCGGCGGAGAATATGCCTTCGGGAGCGGCTTGCCGGCCTGGGGATATTATTACGTCGTATAGCGGTAAGACTATCGAGGTGCAGAACACCGATGCCGAGGGCCGTTTGATCCTTTGTGACGGCTTGCATTATGCGGTGCAGCAGAAGTGCGATTGTATCGTTGACATGGCGACGCTGACGGGTGCGTGTATGGTTGCGCTTGGTAAGTATATGGCGGGGCTTATGAGCAACGATGACGAGCTTGTTAAGAAGCTGCAAAAGGCATCCGAGCAGAGCGGCGAAAAAGTTTGGCATCTTCCTTGCGGCGATGAGTATAGTAAGGAGATCAAGAGCAAGATCGCCGACCTTAAAAATATCGGCAGCAGGTGGGGCGGAGCGAGTACGGCAGGGTCGTTCCTTCGCGAGTTTGTCGGTGATACGAAGTGGGCTCATATCGACATGGCGGGCGTTGATATGTTCGATAGTGCCAGCGAGTTCGGCAGTGTCGGTTCGACGGGGTTTGGCGTTCGGCTGCTGACGAATTTTGTATTGAACGAGGCGAAGAAATAATTCAGCCACGAATTAACACAAAAAGGCACGAATGAGACGGTAATTCCAGCCTTCGGCTGGATAAAAAGGTATTTTTGCCACAGAGGAAAAAGAGGGCATAGAGAACACAGAGATTTAAAAGATAAAAGGGAGATACAGAATGGGCTTAAGTTGGAGCGGCAAAAAGGATGTTATCGGTTTGATAATCATCATTCTTTTTATGCCCGTCATTACAATTATGATAGCCCCTTTCGTACCTATCCTTGATAAGCATCCTATCCTTTTTGGTATTGGATGTTTGACTGTGATAGCGGCGGGCTTTATATATATAATCAAGAAAAAAAGATAAAGAACCGCATGGGCAAAAAATTTGCCCATCCTACGATGAGACAAGTTTTTATTGAACAAATGGATCCCAGCCCTCCAAAGGCGGATTTACAACTTTCGCTGGGATGACAAATTGTAGAACAAAAGTAATTTTGAAAGAGGTTGTTATGAGTCAGGAACCGGAACGAAAGGTTGATCTGGAACGTATTGAGAAGGCTGTTGGTGAGATATTGATCGCTGTTGGCGAAGATCCCAGTAGAGAGGGATTGCGTGATACTCCGGGGCGTGTTGCTCGTATGTATCAGGAACTGCTTGCGGGTATGAGCCACGATCCTAAGGATCATATAACCAGTGTCTTCCATGAGGATTATGACGAGGTTGTTCTGCTGCGTGATATTCCTTTTTACAGTGTTTGCGAGCATCACATGATGCCTTTTATGGGTAAGGCTCATATTGCGTATCTTCCTGACGGTAAGGTTCTTGGTATCAGCAAGCTTGCGCGTATCCTGGATTGTTTTGCTCGTCGGCTGCAGGTTCAGGAGCGGATGACCAGCCAGATCGCGGATTTTCTGATGGAGAGCCTTATGCCTAAGGGCGTTGCGGTTGTTATCGAAGCGTCGCATAGCTGCATGACGATCCGCGGTATAAAGAAGCCTGGGTCTGCGATGGTGACATCTGCGTTGCGTGGTATATTTATCCGTGATCCGAGAAGCCGCAGCGAGGTTCTTGGTTTGATGAATATAGATAGATAGCGTGGAGCGTGTAAAAGAAACCGCGGATTTCGCAGATTACACAGATTAAAAAAAATACTAAATTCTAAACAAATACAAATTTCAAAAAAACAAATACTAAAACTATTTCGGCTTACACCGAATTAAGGTTTTTTTGGCCACAGAGGCCGCAGAGAAAGAAAATGAAAAGAGTTTTTTGCCCCTTTCGGGGTCGCTTCGCGAGGCGACAAGAATAACCTTTGGTCATTCTTGTCGTGTGGAGGCCGGTTGAGCCGGCGTTTTTTTATATGCATAAGTTGGCAAGAGAAGTTCGTTTTTGTGTCGAACCTTTCAGCAGTGAAAGTGTTGTTGGGGCCAATTCGTATACGTCTAAGCCTTGCGGGGACGGATTAAGTATTTATTTTGGATTGATGGCAGAGCTTGAGGGTACGGTCGATGGCGATACGGGGTTTGTGGTTAACGTTGCCGAGATCGATAAGGCGATACGTGCCAAGGCTGTGCCTGTGTTCGAGAGTAAGGTGCGTGAAAATTTCGGTAATGGTAAGAGCGTTAGTTACTTCGATCTTTACCGGTTGCTTAAAAAGAGCTGGGGGCCTATCGGCGGTGAGTTTGTGGATAGTAAACTCAGCAAGCTGGTTTTGTCGGTTAATCCGTTTAGAAAACTTTCGATAGATTCGGAGGATAGCAGCGTGTTTTATTTTAGTGAGAAGTTTGAGTTTGCGGCGATGCACCGGCTCTGGAACGAGAAGTTTAGCGAGCAGGAAAACTACGATCATTTCGGTAAGTGTGCAAATCCTAACGGGCACGGTCACAACTATCATGTTGAGGTTACGGTTAAACGGGCAGGCAGCGAAGAGGGGGTCGGCTGGGGCGGAAAATTTGAAAGGGTCGTCGATGATAACTTTATCAATGTCGTCGATCATAAAAATTTGAACGAAGATGTGGCTGGGCTAAAGGGTAAGAATCCGACGGTCGAGAATATTACTTCGTTCGCATGGGAACAGCTAAAGGGCAAGTTTACTGGGGCGGAGCTTGAGAGCATTACTATCTGGGAAACCGACCGGGCGTACTGCACTTATAAAGGCTAAAATCAAATGTAAAAAACATAAAGCAACCGCAGATTACGCAGATTACGCGGATTTTAAAATACTAATGATCTAAACGAAAAAAAATGGAATTACAACTAACGACAACAATATTTACAACATAAAGGTTGGTATGGGGATCAAGCTATTAAAGTCAATGCTTCTTTGTCTTGGTTCGATAGTGTTTGGTCGTTGCTTTCCCCTTTTTATACATGAACACGGTCATGCTATCGGAGCCTTGATGACGGGCGGTAAGGTTCTTCGGATATATTTTCATCCTTTTTCATGGTCGCAAGCATTTTGTATAGGTTCTTCTTCAGAAATATTTGTAACCTTTGCCGGTTCTGCGTTAACGGCGATTGTTGGGGTGCTTGTGGTTTTGAGCGTTTGGCGGTGGCGGAAGTATTATGTGACAGTGTTGTATACCGGCGCTGTGTTCATGATTTTGAAGGATGGATTCTATTATCTCAACTCTGTTGCCAATAACCGAGGTGATGCGGTAGCGTTGATCGGAGATGGTGTGCCGGAAGCGTTAGTGATATCGTTTGGTTTATTGTTGTTTGTTGGCGGGGCATTTTTCGCGATAGAATGCTTTAACATGCTTGGTTTTGATTCCAATGACGGAGTTTGGTATAGATTTTTGGTGCTTTCCGGAGGTATAGGCCCCTATCTAGTTTCGATGTTAGTATACCACGTTAAGTGTAACGACGATGACCTAAATCGTTGGCTAATGACAATAGGTCTTTCGGTTGTTATGATCTTTGTATTATCACTATTATCAGGTATTGCGCAGCGTAAGATCCGTTTGTTTAGGGTTGAAGAAACCAAAACAGTAAGTTGGGGAGAGGTTGTTTTTGCGAACGTTTTGGCATCATCTTTGGCCTTGGTTATGTTCCTTATATTGCCCATGTATAGCCCGTATTACGACATGATCTGGTGAAATTGATGTTTTTGTTGTTGGCGTGGTGATTAATACCATTTTTCTGTGTGTGTATGTTGTTGTTTTGCAAGTCTTTATGTCAATTCTTTGGTGTGGTTTTAATTCGGTTATTTATCTGTGAAATCATGTATGAATGTGCTATCTTATTGCTCTGTATATATAGTGGTAGCGGTGTGCGCGTTGGTTTGATGCAACCGACGGGGGCGGAGTGTGTCTTGGTAGTGATTCGTGACTGGTGATTCGTGATTCGAGGATGGCTAAAGCCATCGCTGACCTTCGGTCAGTTTGGGGCTGTGAATCGTGACTCGTTCCGCCTCCCCTTGGCGAGTTCGGAGCAGGTTGGCGGTACTGACCTGCGGTCAGTTTAGGGTTTGATTTGTGATTTGTTTTTTATCTTTTTGGCGGTAATTTATGAAGGCATTGGTTACGGGCGGTGCGGGGTTTATCGGGTCGCATCTTTGTGAGCGTCTTTTGGGAGGCGGGTACGAAGTTTGTGTGATCGACGATCTTAGCACGGGCAGACTTTCGAACATTGCGCATCTTCTGGACAGTGGACAAATTGAGTTCGTCGAAGACAGCGTTCGGAACAGAGTTATTATCGAGCCGCTTATTGAAAAGTGCGATGTTGTTTTTCATCTTGCGGCGGCGGTCGGTGTTCAGCTTATCGTTGACAGGCCTGTGCATACTATCGAGACTAATATTCACGGGACCGAGATCGTGCTTGAGTATGCGAATAAGTATTCGAAGAAGGTACTTATCACATCGACGAGCGAGGTCTATGGAAAGAGCGAAAATGTTCCTTTCCATGAAGACGACGATACGATTTTAGGCAGTACGATGTTTTCGCGTTGGTCGTATGCGTGCAGCAAGGCGATAGACGAGTTTTTGGCGTTTGCGTATCACAAGCAATACGGGCTTGAGGTTGTTGTGTGCCGGCTGTTCAATACTATCGGGCCAAGGCAGGTTGGTCATTACGGGATGGTTGTTCCTCGGTTTGTTGAGAAGGCGTTGAAGAACGAAACGATCCAGGTGTACGGTGACGGCAAGCAGAGCCGGAGTTTTACGTATGTTGGGGATGTTGTTGAGGCTATAGGCAAACTTGCGGTAAGCGAAGATGCAATTGGCAAGGTTTTAAATATCGGTTCGGATAGAGAGATCAGCATTAATGAGCTGGCTGACCTTGTGATAAAAATGACTTCCAGCAAGAGTGGTAAAGATCGCATCTCTTACGAAAAGGCTTATGGTGTGGCGTTTGACGATATGCAGCGGCGTGTGCCGTGTCTTGAGAGGATAAAAGAAGCGATAGGTTATCAACCAAAGACGAGCCTCGAAGAGATGCTTGAAATAATAATCGAAGACTTGAAAGGTAGAGACAAATGAAGATAGCAGTAGTCGGAATAGGATATGTAGGTCTTGTGGCGGCGGGTTGTCTGGCAGAGGGCGGTAATCATGTTATCTGTATTGACAACGATAAGAAGAAGATCGACGCACTTAAAAAAGGCGTGATCCCGATCTATGAGCCGGGGCTTACCGAGATCGTTAAAAAGAACGAGTCCGACGGACGGCTAGTCTTTACGACGGATATTAGCGAGGGAGTTAATAACTCTAAGGTTATCTTTATCGGCGTTGGAACACCAAGCTCTGCGGACGGGTCGGCGGATATATCGGCGGTGCTGGATGTTGCCGGTAAGATCGCCGAGTGCATGGACGGTTACAGGATAGTGGTTACCAAAAGCACTGTTCCTGTGGGCACGGGCAAAAAGGTGGCCGACGTGATGAGTTCTAAGACGAAACAAAAGTTCGATTATGTTAGCAACCCTGAGTTTTTGAAAGAGGGTTCTGCGGTCGATGATTTTATGAAGCCTGACAGGATCATCATCGGTAACGAAAAAGAAGAGGTCAGAGAGATCATGCGTCAGTTGTACGCTCCGTTTATGCGTAAGAGCAGCCGGATACTTTTTATGGACACTGCCAGTGCTGAGATGAGCAAGTATGCAGCGAATACTATGCTTGCGACTCGGATATCGTTTATGAATGAGCTTAGCGGATTGTGCGAGAAGTACGGCGCAGATATTGAGAATGTACGAGCGGGTATCGGTAGCGATTCGCGTATCGGCAGTTCGTTTTTGTTTCCCGGCGTCGGATACGGCGGAAGCTGTTTTCCTAAGGATGTAAAGGCTCTGGAGTTTATGGGCGATGCTGTTGGGTATCCGATGACGATAGCTCAGGCTGTTCAGCATGTTAATTACAGGCAGCAGGATAAATTCGCACAGAGGGTGCTGGATTATTTTGGCGATGATGCATCGGGTAAAAAGCTTGCGGTTTGGGGGCTTGCGTTCAAGGCCAGGACCGACGATGTACGTGAGGCTCCTTCGATACGTTGTATACGGAAATTTTTGGCGGCTGGCATGGAAGTGGTTGCTTATGATCCTGAGGCGATGAAGGAAGCGAGCGAAGAGCTTGACGGTGCTATAACAACAGTCGAAAAGAGCTATGACGTGCTGGACGGTGCCGATGCGTTGGTGATATTTACAGAGTGGCAGGAGTTCCGGACTCCGGACTTCGATGTGATCGCAGAGAAATTAAATAAGGCGGTTATTTTTGACGGTCGAAATCTTTACGAGCCGGCGTATGTTCGCAAGCAGGGAATTGAGTATCATAGCATTGGTCGTGGGTAGTGGAAAAGGAACCACGAATGAACACTAATAGACACTAATTAAATAAAAAGGTTTTGCGTTTAAATTAGTTGCTGCTTACGCAGACAGCGAACAGTAGAAATGTAACAGTGGTTGTTTTTGCCATCCGCCAGAGGCTCTCTTTCGGCGAGTTTCACTCCAGCTGCGCTGGATTTCGCTACGCTCAACACGGAAAAAGAGAGCACAGAGGACGCAGAGGAAAGAAATATGGAGCCAGCCTTCGGCTGGGGCTTGTTACAGGTCTATCCACTGATTTCACTGATTTAAAAGATTTTATCGTGAAGGTTATAGGTTAATTTATGAAGATACTTGTTACGGGTGCAGCGGGGTTTATCGGTTCTCATTTGTCTGAGCGATTGGCTAAGACGGGGCACGAGGTGATCGGTCTGGATTGTTTTAGCGATTATTATGCGCGGAGCCTTAAGGATCTTAATGCGGCTGATGTAAAGAAAAGCGGTGCTCGGATATTTGAGCTTGATCTTGCGGAGTCCGATCTTTGCGAATCTGTTAAAGGTGTCGAGGTTGTTTATCATTGTGCTGCTCAGCCGGGGATAAGCGATGCGACGAGTTTTGAGGATTATAAACGAAATAATATAACGGCAACGCATAGATTGCTGGATGCCTTGAAGGGGTCGTCGTGTTTGAAGATGTTTGTCAATGTGTCTACGTCTTCTGTTTACGGTAAGTATGCCACCGAGAGCGAAGAGACTGTTCCGGAGCCCGCATCTTTTTATGGGGTTACGAAATTAGCGGCAGAGCGAATGGCGCTTACCTTTGGGGCCGAAAACGACATGCCGGTTTGTTCGCTGCGATTGTTTTCTGTTTACGGCCCAAGGGAACGGCCCGAGAAACTTTATCCGAAGCTTATCAAGAGTATTCTTGAAGATACGGAGTTTCCGCTTTACGAGGGGAGCAAAAAGCATCTTCGGAGTTTTACTTATGTTGACGATATTGTCGACGGGTTTGTCGCGGTGCTTGAGAACATGGAAAGTTGCGTCGGAGAGATAATAAATATCGGCTGGGACCAGGAGCGGAGTACCGCTGACGGGATCAAGGCTGTCGAGGATGCATTGGGTAAGAAGGGCAAGTATAAGCTGACGTCGCCGAGGCAAGGGGATCAGCTCAGAACGTTTGCTAATATCGATAAGGCAAGACGGTTGTTGGGGTATGATCCTAAGACAAAGCTTGTCGACGGCGTGAAAGCGGAAGTTGATTGGTATAAAGAGAAAATATTTGGTGTTGTTTAGTTTCCGCGTGTGCTAAAGCACACCCTACGGCTGATTTGGCTGGGTGATACAAGTTACAAATGTAAAAATGGATTCCAGCACCACCTTGGGCGTAAACTAAGGCATCTACGACTTTCGCTGGAATGACAAGATGTAATGTATTTTTGATAATATATGGAATATTAAGGACGGATATGAAAAAGGCATTGATAACAGGGATTACGGGTCAGGACGGATCTTATCTTACAGAGCTTCTTCTTGATAAGGGTTATGAGGTTTATGGGATAATTCGACGCAGCTCGTCGTTTCATACGGGGAGGATCGATCATTTGTATAAGGATCCTCACGATCAGCCTAAGCTGAAACTGATCTATGGCGATCTGACCGACGGCGGCGATCTTTCGAAAGTGATCCATGATATTAAACCGGACGAGGTTTATAACCTCGGTGCACAGAGCCATGTTCGGGTTAGTTTCGATATGCCGATCTACACGGCTGACACCGATGCGCTTGGGACGTTAAGGGTTCTTGAGGCGATCAGGACGATGAAGACGCCGCCGAGGTTTTATCAGGCATCGAGCAGTGAGATGTACGGTAAGGTTCTCGAAACGCCTCAGACTGAGACGACGGGTTTTTATCCGCGGAGTCCTTACGGCTGTTGCAAGGTTTATAGCCATTGGCAGACGATTAATTATCGTGAGGCGTACGATCTGTTTGCGTGTTGCGGGATACTGTTCAATCATGAGTCGCCTCGTCGGGGTGAGACTTTTGTTACTCGTAAGATAACGCGTGCGGCGACGCGGATTAAGCTTGGTCTTCAAGAGAAGCTTTTTCTGGGTAATCTTGACGCTAAACGTGACTGGGGGTTTGCGGGCGATTATGTCGAGGCGATGTGGTTGATGCTTCAACAGGACAAGCCTGACGATTATGTAGTCGCTACAGGGCATACTTATTCTGTTCGCGAGTTTCTTGATGAGGTGTTCGGGCATCTCGATCTTGACTGGGAAAAGTATGTCGAGATCGATCCGCGTTATTACCGTCCGACTGAGGTTGACCTTTTGCTGGGAGATGCGACTAAGGCGAAAAAGGTGCTTGGATGGGAGCCTAAGGTTTCGTTTAAGCAGCTTGCTGAGATGATGACGGATACGGATATGGTGATCGCAGAACGCGAGAAGATATTGAAGGATCATGGAAAATAGCCATGGGCTATTTACCCAAATTCTAAGCACTAAATTCGAAATTCTAAACAAATACTAATACGGAAATTCAAATGACCAAAACTATTCTGACTGCGTCAGAATAGAGTGATGGATAAGTTAATGGGGCGGGGCATTGGGATGTCTCAAGGCCGGTGAAGACGCAGAAGTGTTTGCGGACGAATCGGCAGGCCAAAAAACATACAATAAGTTTAAAAAAGGAACGGAGTAATTTGGAATGCAAGTACCATTATTGGATCTAAAGGCGCAGTACGCGAAGATCAGGGACGAGATGTTGGCAGCGGTAACTGAGGTTCTTGATTCTCAGATATGTATCAACGGCCCGCGGGTTGTCGAGCTTGAAGAAAAGATCGCGGCGTCGAGCGATTGTAAATACGGGGTTGGCGCGTCGAGCGGTACCGATGCTATCTTGATGAGTTTGATGGCTCTTGGTATCGGCGCAGGCGACGAGGTTATTACGACGCCGTTTACGTTTTTTGCGACAGCGGGATGTATTCACAGGTCGGGAGCAAAGGCTGTGTTTGTGGACATCGATCCTAAGACATATAACATTGATCCGTCGAAGATAGAGGCGGCGATAACCGATAAGACCAAGGCTATCTTGCCGGTTCACCTTTTTGGCCAGATGGCGGATATGGATGCTATTATGGCGATCGCCAAGAAGCACAACTTGTATGTTATCGAAGATGCGGCGCAGTCTGTTACCAGCAGCTACAAGGGTAAGAAGGCGGGCAGCTTCGGGATGATCGGGTGTTTTAGTTTTTATCCGAGCAAAAATCTTGGCGGTATCGGTGACGGCGGCATGACGGTTACCAATGACGAAGAAGTTAAGAAAGACCTTTTGATAATGCGGAACCACGGCGGCGGGCATAAATATTTTAATGAGGTTGTCGGCGGTAACTTCCGGCTTGATGCACTGCAGGCTGCGGGGTTGCTCGTTAAGCTGCAATATCTTGACGAGTGGTCGCAGGGTCGCAGGGACAACGCGGCGTATTATAATAAAAAGTTTGCCGGTTCGGTTGTAGAGACGCCTTATATCGAGGCGGATTGTGTTTCGATCTATAACCAGTATGTGGTTCGTGTGCCGAAGCGTGACGAGGTGCTCGCGCATCTGCGTGAGAATAATATCGGTTGTTGTGTTTATTATCCGCTTGGGCTTCATATGCAGAAGTGTTTTGAATATCTTGGATATAAGCAAGGCGATATGCCGGAAACAGAGAAGGCTTGCAAGGAAGTGATCGCATTGCCGGTCTATCCTGAACTGACCGATGAGATGAAAGATTTTACGGCGGATACGCTGCTTGCGTTTTTGAGTTAGTTTGCAGCCGCTGACGAAAAAGGAACCACGAATGAACACTAATGAACACGAATTGATTCTTAAAGAAGAGGTTTTTGAGGTTGTTGGATGCGCTATGGAGGTCCTAAACGAGCTTGGACAAGGTTTGTTGGAGAAGCCGTACGAAAATGCTTTAGTTGTTGAATTTGGACTGAAAAATGTTTCGGTTGAGCAGCAATCTCGATATGAAGTTATGTATAAAGGCGTACAAGTCGGTGAATATGTGCCGGATTTGATCACTCATGGGAAATTGGTTGTGGACACAAAGGTGATTCGAGAAATTACAAACCACGAAATGGGCCAAATGATGAACTACTTGAAAATCACGGGCTTGAAAGTTGGGGTTATTCTGAATTTCAAGCGTGCTAAATTGGAATGGAAAAGAGTAGTGTGTTAAAAAGTATAGGCTGCAAATGAAACGAAAGTTTAGTATTAGTGTCTATTCGTGTGCATTCGTGGTTCTCTGAAGTTTGAACGTTTACTAAGTTTTTTAGATTAGAAAGGTGTCAAGATTATGGGTCTATCACTGGTGACAGGCGGAGCGGGATTTATCGGCAGTAATATGATACGATTTCTGCTGGACAAAGGCGAGACGGTTCGTGTGCTCGATAATTTCGAGACGGGTAAGCATGAGAATCTTGAAGAGATCAAGGCCGATATTGAGATCATCGAAGGCGATATACGCGATGAGGCGGTTGTTGCCAAAGCTGTTAAAGGCGTAGATGTTGTTTATCACCTTGCGGCTTTAGGTTCTGTTCCACGTTCGATAGACGATCCTAAGACGACGCATGAGGTAAATGTTGACGGCACTTTCAATGTGCTTGAGGCTTGCAGGGCGGCTGGGGTAAGGCGTCTGGTTTTCGCGTCGAGCTCAGCGATCTACGGTGAGTGTCCTGTTCTGCCTCAGCATGAGGAGTTACCCATAGCACCTATCAGCCCTTATGGTGCGACTAAGGCGATAGCCGAGATATATTTCAGAGCGTATTACCAAACGTACAAGTTTGAAACCGTGTGCCTTCGTTATTATAATGTTTTCGGTCCGCGTCAGGATCCTAACAGCCAGTATGCAGCCGCGATCCCTTTGTTTGTTTCGGCGCTTATGCGAGATCAACAGCCGGGGATATTCGATGACGGCGAGCAGTCCCGCGGGTTTACTTATATCGATAATGTCATGAACGCCAACTGGCTCGCTGCTAATGCGAAAGAGACGCACGGCGAGGCTCTTAATATTTCTACGAAGGATGCGGTAACTGTAAACACGGTTGTAAGTACCATCGCCGAGTTGCTTGGTAAGGATATTGCTCCGAAGTATCTGCCGCCTCGTTTTGGGGATATCAAGCATTCGCTGGCTGATGTAAGCAGGGCAAAGGAGGTTATCGGTTATGAGCCTTTGGTTACTTTTGACGAGGGAATTCGCAAGGCAATCGACTGGTATAAGGAAAATTTATAGTAAAGGTTTTGGACTTTAATTTTAGGACGATGTTTTGATTAAGATTATTTGTGTTTGCGGTGCCAGACCTAATTTTATGAAGATCGCCCCTATCATGCGGGCGTTAAAGGAGAAGGACTGTTTTGAATCAACGCTTGTTCACACCGGTCAACATTATGACAGGAAAATGAGCACGCTTTTCTTTGACGAGCTCGGCATACCTAAGCCGGACATAAATCTTGAAGTTGGTTCCGGCAGCCATGCGGTTCAGACGGCAGAGATCATGAAACGGTTTGAGAAAGTTGTTATTGATAAAGAGGCTGACTATTGTTTAGTTGTTGGCGACGTTAACAGCACTATCGCCTGCGGACTTGTAGCTGTTAAGCTCGGGGTTAAGCTCATACATGTCGAGGCAGGCCTTCGCAGTTTTGACAGGCAGATGCCTGAAGAGATCAATCGTATGCTGACTGACAGCATAACTGACATGCTCTTTGTTACCGAACAATCCGGTGTTGATAATCTTAATAATGAAGGCGTCGATCCTGCGCGGGTTCACTTTGTCGGTAATGTCATGATCGATACGCTGGTTGCCAATCGCAAAAAAGCTGAAGCCTCGGATGTGCTGGGGAGACTCGGACTTGATGCAAAGGGGTATGTGGTGATAACGCTGCATCGTCCGAGTAATGTCGATGACATGGAAACGTTTGCCCAGATCATCACAGCCTTTGAAGAGATACAGAAAGATATTAAGCTAGTTTTTCCGATTCATCCGCGAACACGTAACAATATCAAGGGTACAGATATTGGCAAGCGTGTTGAGGCGATGGAAGGGCTTATATTGCTTGATCCGGTGGGGTATCTGGACTTTTTGTGGCCAATGAGCAATGCTTCTTTGGTTATGACCGATTCCGGGGGTATCCAGGAGGAGACGACTATTTTAGGTGTTCCATGTATGACGCTTCGGGAAAATACGGAACGGCCGGTGACGATAACCGAGGGGACCAATCGGCTAGTGCATGTTACTACCGATGATATTTTGAAGCATTATCGGGCCATAAAGGATGCAGGCGGTGATGTCGGCGGAAAAATCCCGCAATTATGGGACGGTTCTGCCGCCGAGCGTATTGCAGATATAATTGCAAGGGCATGAAGTCATCGTGACAAACTGCCGATGTATACGTAAGTGGTTTTGCAGAACGGATTTATGCCGGCGTAGCCGGCTAATTTTTTCAGAGATTTCCTTAAGGGTAGCGTCTGTTCTCGGATGGTTTAGCACCCGACAGGGACGGAGTTTATCAACATTTAGCCGCAAAGATGCTTTGCAAACTGAAAATTACGAAACGAACCCATTTTGACTGATACGACTTATCATTCCAGCCAAAATAGGAATCCACGATTTAACCATGATGATATTGGATATTTTAAACTTGAATTAGTATCGGCGTCTATTCGTGTCCATTCGTGGTTCCAGTCTTAGATTTTTTTTGGTATTTTGTGACTAAAAGCCCTTTAATCTTTTTTTAATCTGTGTCATTTGTGAAATCAGTGGATAAAAACAAATTAACATGACTTCCGGAAAACAGATCAAGGCAAACCAAAGAAACGCTCAAAACTCTACCGGCCCGCGGACTGCTGCCGGTAAGCTTACCGGTTCGAAAAACTCCGTAAAGCATGGCTTGCTCTCAGGCGATATTGTTATAAAAGATGAAAGCGGTATCGAGTTCGCCGAGTTTCGCCGGCGGTTGTGTTCAGAACTTGCCCCGGTAGGTGAGTTGGAGCAACTTCTTGCAGATCGGATAATCGCGTCTTTTTGGCGATTGAAACGGGTTGGCAAAATTGAGATCGAGCTTCTGGATAACATGTCTTCTTTTCAGTCAAGAAAACTTGATGGCAAACGCAGCAGTGATGATATACCTCGTATGAAGATCATAAAAAACTATGAAGGCGGCAGGACCGAGGTTGTCACTTCGGGCGGTTCATCAAAGGCAAAGGCAGCCTCAGATAGTAAAGATGCCCCGCCGAATAAAATGTCGCTGGGCCAGGCGGTTCACGCAGATTTCGCCGGGCCAAACACGCTAGGCAAGTTCCGCCGTTATGAGGCGCACATCGACCGAACGCTTTATAAGGCATTGCACGAGTTACAAAGACTTCAAGCCGCCCGCCTCGGCCATAAAGTATCCGCCCCGATAGCGATCGATATTGATGTTAGCAAGGGCGGTGGGTAGTGGAAATATCCCAAATAGCAATTATGAAAAAACTTAGATTGGTAAAGCGTAATATCGGCTATACATTTCGGGTGTTTGCCGAACAGGATACTTATCTGGTATTTCGCCGCTTAGCGTCCTTTTCTTTGGCCGCATTTATTTGTGGTCTGATGTATAATCACTTGTTCATAGCGGTGGCACCAAATCAAATAACTATTAAATGAAAGCAGAACGCAGTGTATTGTTTTGAAATGAAGAACAGTGCAAGGGAGACGCGGTGTTTGATTCATTATTGAAAAGAAATAGTTGTGTTTTCTTTATGCTTGTTGTTTTAGTGATGTTTTCATCAACAGCATTTTCAAATCAGTCACTCCGCGTGTTGCAGAATCAAGCGGATCGTTTAGAAAACGGTGGGACATTTGCGTTGTCCGGCTCATCGAAGATAGATGGGACAGTGGTTTTTAAGGGGAAATCAAATATTACGATTGATGGACATGGTCAAACTATAACTCAATTAAAACGAAATGCTGTCATAATAAAAATAGTAGATTGCAATAATGTGACAATCAGGGATATTGTATTGGTGGGCGATCCCTCCTCTTATAAACCATTCAAGGGTACGGATGGTTTGGGTGTTTCGATGCAGCGTTGTACAGGGCAGCACCTACTTGAAAAAGTGAAGTTTTATGACCATGGAACAGCCGGGTTTAAGGCTCACAACGTATCAAATATAACTTTTGACCAGTGCCTTTTCAGCGCTGAGACAGTTGCAGTAAAAGCCGGCGATGCGTTTAATAGCGGTATATGGAGTTACGGTACCAAGTGTAGTAATTGGGAAATAAAGAATTGTCTTTTTTACAAAACTGCCATGGGTTTGATCCTGTACATGGGACACGATCATCTCGATATTCATGATAATACTTTTATGGATATACGAGGGCAGCATGGGATGTATTTAAATGCGTCTTCACATGTAAATATTTACAATAATAAATTAACAAACATCCGTTATCTTGGCATAAAATTGCAAATGAATAACGGGCACAAGGAAACTGAAACAGATATCCGTATAACGAATAATATCTGTACAGTGGAAGAGACAAACAGTCCCGGGCAGGCGGGCATTGCTGTTGGATCCGCTAAACCTGAGGGGCCTGCAAAAGGCGTTTACTGGGAAGGTGTACACATTGAAAACAATCGGGTAGATCGATTTGATTATGGGATACAAGTCAATTACGCTAAAAAGGTTAATATACAGAATAATGAGCTTGTCGATACTACGTATGGCATTTTGGCGGTGCCCTGTAGCGGTTATATCCGTGATAATGTTATTACGACAACAAAATGGTCCGGTATTTTTTGCAATGTTATAAAAAAGTCGAAAGTTGCTATTGTTGACAATGTGATCAAAGACCCCGTCCATGTTACTGACGGCGATATTTATAAGCGATGCGGGATTTTTCTGTCAGGTAATGGAACAGTTGATCTTGAAAATAATCAGATGTATCGGGGTAAGGGGCAACCGTTGTTTGGCGTTTATCAAGGTGTCGACGTTACTCTTGGCCGTTATTACAATAACCGGCTGCTTGGCCCTGTTGTTTCAAACGGGAGAATCGTTTCCCAGGGAAATAATGACATTCATTAAGTGAGAAACTAATTGTCTGATCATCCTTTTTATGGTGACATAGTATTCATATTGATATTCCTGCCGTTTTTGGAAATGATGATCATGCGCGAGAATTATCGGATATTTTCTCCATTGACCATATTTTGTGTTGCTACTTTTTACCTGTACGCCATGCCCTATATTGCACAGTTTAATATGGCTCCAAACTATTTTATGTCTCAGCTGAGTTATAAGCAATTCGCATTGTCATTTTACCTTTTGCGATGTTTTCTTTATACATTTTGCCTCGTGGTAATTCCACTACTGTTTAGAGCGTCGAAAATGCAGCCAAGAGTTGCAGTATTCGATCCACAGCAGATCAGGACAAAAGGGGTAACGCTTTTTGTTGTATTCTGTTTTGTTGTGATAATTAAACTTGGCATTGGAGTTGGTTTTTCACCTGCTGCGATGATGGACAGGGCGATCAATCCAAGAGAGTACACAGAAGTCAGGGCAGGCTTAGGGCCGCTGTTTCATATTCATTTGGGCTTAAAGTATGTATTGATCACATTGGCAACTGTTATGGTTTTCGCATCTGGCAAGTCTTTTTTTTCTATCATATTTTTCATGATGTGCGTAGGTGTGACACTAATAGGCGGTACCAAAGCCTCGTTTGTTTTGCCAGTTATTGTTTCTGTTGTTGTATGGCAAAAAATATCGTGGCAGTATCGAAGTGTTTTTCAGAAGTTTCGTAAAACCATATTGATCGGTGTTCTTGTTGTCGCTGTCGTAATCCTCAGTTTTGCACTATGGGGTGCTTCTGGGGAGGTAACTGGCATAGGTGATGCTATTTCAGGAATTGTGGGATACCTGAAAGAGGCATACTATCTGCCGCTTGTGACAGAGGCATTTCCATGGTCGCCAAAAGTTCTATCTGATGTCATTGCCGATACTTTTATTTCTCCTATCCCAAGGGCAATATGGAAAAACAAACCTTCAAAAGGTCTCTGGAGCCAATACTTCCGCCCGACGTTCGAACCGAACACGGTCTATTATCACACATCTACATTCGGTTGTTTGTCTGAGGCCCATATGTTATATGGTCGTTTAGGTCCGTTTGTTTATGGTATTCTCTGGGCTTTAATATGCTACAAACTTTATGTGTATATGATATCGCATGATAGTCTCTTTAAAGCTTGTTTTGTCGCTGTTATCTGCCAGTGGACATACTTGCTTGTAAGGACAGGTTTCCTTGGCGTTAATACTTCCACCATCGCATTGTATATGTTGATCTCTTGGTTTATTCTTCGGAACACAAAGGTAATCTATTCTGAAGAAACGGAATATGATGAGTATTCTGTCTCTGAGTTGCCGCAAGAATCATATCAAGAACAATATTATCAAGAGCATGTGGAATAGAACTTTTTTTCAAGGCTAGTCGGATTTTGTATTTATGCGCACTCAACTCAAATGGTTAAAACGTGATCTAGGATATGTTTTTTGGGTGCTATTCGAACAGGTAGCCTTTCTTGCTTTGCCGCGTTTGCTGCTTTTTCCTTTGGCTGCGTACATCATCGGCAAGGAAGGTTTTGGTGTTTTTGCTACGGCATTGAGTGTGACTTTGATTCTGGGATACCAGCCGCAGAATGGTTTAGGTACCGGCTTACTAAGACATTTATCTGATTACCCTGAGGATAAAAGGGAAGAGTTTTTCGGGACCGCTGTGAGGCTGTGCCGGCCTGCAATGATGATTATTATTGTCATTGGTCTAATAGGTATATTTATAGCGGGTATGACAAAACTCGCTTCGTGGAGATTACTTAATTGCCTGATCCCGTTGCTTATTTCTCTGTATCCGGAAAACTTGTCCATGCTGCTCCTTACTGAGAAGCGATACCTGCGTTTGTTTCATCATCAGGCGATGTGGACCTCATTTCGGTCAGTTGCAGCGATAATCCTTGGGATTGTCGGAGCGATCATTTGGGATGAGATCGGATTGGCGTGGGGGTATATGATCGGAACTATGGCGGTTTATGCACTGCTTAGGTTTCGTTGTAACTACCAGTGCCAGAAAACTTATAACAAGGAGATGGCTGCTATTCTCAAGTCGGCTTGGCTTCAGATAACCATAGCTGGTATACTAATTGTTTCATGTCCGTATATTAATCGACTTCTTCTTAGCTTTTATCATTCATATGAAGAGGTGGCGGATCTTGTGGCGGCATCTAGTATAGCTTTCATGTTTCTCGGGCCTGTGATGTGCTTCGGCGGTTTGATCCTGAGTATAGTGTCAAAATATACTTCGATAAAGCAGCTTTCATTGAAAGGTAAGATGTATTGTATCGTGATGTTGTTATGCGGAATGATAGTAGTCCCTGCGATATTATATTTCTGTGGTCCTTTGATCATTAAAACTCTTTATCCGAACTTTGGTCAAGAGTGTATAGAATTGCTTGATATCTTAATTTGGATGGTCCCAGCGGTTTCTTTATCTTTTATTGCTCGGCCGCTTGTCTGTAAATTTGGTTCTATCATTACAATACCAATTGTCAATGCTGCAACTTTTGTAGCAACGTTCATTTTTGCATTTTTATTGATACCCGATCATAAGGCATCTGGTGCTGCCTGGGCGATTGTTATTACAAACTTTATTACGGGTCTGTTATGGAGTGCCGCGTGTATTAGGCTTTTCCTGAAAAAAAGTTAGTGAGGACAAACAGGTGCTTTGGATATTGTTAGCAAAAGAGAAATTAAATAATTTTCACGGAGGTGTTTTTGACTTCTAAACGAAAAGCCCTGTTAATTCGCATGGGTGAATATAATGTTACTCAGGCGGTTCCGCGTGCAGCTGCGACGTTGCAGGAGATGGGATATGATGTAACAATTCTGTCATTGGATCAAACAGGTGAAAGACCAGAAAATGAAAATGCTAATGGGTGGAGGATAATTTGGCATTACCATAAGTATAAGCCGGGGAATAAATTGTCGTTTTTATGGGCCTGGGTATGTTGGTGGGTGTGGGTTATCCGTCAAATTTATCGCGAGAAATATGACTTGATACAGGCCTCGAATCTGGAATCCATCGTTCCGTGTTTGCTGGTTAAAAAGTTCCGAAAGTTTGCGTTGGTTTTAGATATTCGCGATCTTTGGGGAATGATGCATCAGGAAACAAGCAACTTAATTATACGTACTCTTAAGGCTATGGAAAAATGGGGTTCAGCCCGTGTTGACGGGATGGTTTTATGCCCGGCGACATTGGATATTTTGGCCAAATACTTTGGCGATAAAGTTTGCAAGAGGGTTCCAAGTGTGCAGGTTCTTAATGTCCCCGGCAAAGATCACGCTGGAACTTATTGTCCTGCTGACACAAAAAAAATCCGCATCAATTTCAGCGGTCATATCTCTTATGTTCGTAATGCTCAGGCGATTATAGACCTCGCTGCCTGTAAGCCCGAGGTGGATGTGGATATAGTGGGTGAGATTGGTGATAAAAGTCTTCAAGAAGCTTTGGAGTCTTATGATAACATCAAATTATATGGACGACTTCCTCTTGACCAGGCGATGGAGTTATTGCAAAAAGCTAATCTCATTTCCATTATGTATGATACAAGCACGGAAATCGCTGTTATCTCCACTCCTAATAAGATGTTTGAGGCGATGATGATGTCACGTCCTTACATTGCCAGTAAGGGTGGATTCCCTGGTATTACCGCAGAGCGTTATGGAATAGGTTGGGCGGTACCTTATGGGGACTCAGAGGCGCTGATTGAACTTGTGTCTGAATTACTTATCGATCCTAGGAAAATCGAAATAGCCGCCCAAAAAGGACGACAGACATATGTGGATAATTTCACATGGGATAAGCAGAAGGCTAATCTTAAATTGCTTTATGAGTATGTGATCGATCCTGATGACAGCCAGTTTTTTTCATATGCCGGTTGGGATAAAATGCTTGGCAGTGTTTTTTGCGAAGACATGTAATGTCTGTTTAAACAGTTTGTTTTTTGCCTGTAGAAGCAATAGCATGAAATAGACTCGATTATTATTTTGCTTACTTCGGCTTTCTGGTCATAGCTGCATTCGATTTTTAATTAACATAAAGGTGCGATGGATGAAAAAATTTGCTTTAATAGGTGTTGGTGGTTATATCGCTCCACGGCATTTGCGGGCGATAAAAGATACGGGCAATGTTCTTGTGGCTGCTCTGGATAAGCATGATTCTGTGGGGATCATCGATTCCTATTTCCCCGATGCGGACTTTTTTACGGAGTTTGAGCGGTTTGACAGGCATCTGGAAAAACTTCGCCGCAAAGATGGTCATGCAGTCGATTATGTCACGATATGTTCACCGAACTATCTTCACGATGCTCATGTGCGATTTGGGCTTCGTATCGGAGCCGATGTGATCTGCGAAAAGCCTCTTGTGGTTAATCCGTGGAATGTCACATCTCTTACTGAAATAGCAAACGAAGTCGGTAGAAAAGTTAACACTATTTTACAGCTTCGGCTGCACCCTTCGATAGTTGCACTAAAAGAAAAGATCGACAACTCACCTGACGATAAGATCCATGAGATAGACCTTACGTATATCACTTCTCGCGGGAATTGGTATATGAGATCGTGGAAAGGTGACATAAGCAAGTCCGGCGGGGTGGCAACCAATATCGGCGTCCATTTCTTTGATATGCTGTCGTGGATTTTTGGCTCGGTCAAGCAAAACGTGGTTCATGTTCGCGAGTCTCGAAAGGCTGGCGGTTTTCTTGAACTGGAAAAGGCTAAGGTGAAATGGTTCCTTTCTCTTGACCGGAATGATCTTCCGTTTAAACCTGAGCCTGATAAACCTATGACTTATCGTTCGATCACAGTTGATGGCGAAGAGATCGAGTTTTCAGGAGGTTTTACAGATCTGCACACCGAAAGCTATAAGAGGATATTGGCTGGGGATGGTTTTGGGATGGACGATGTTGCGCCTTCTCTTGAGATCGTATCGCACATTCGTAATGCCGAAGTTGTCGGCGTAAAAGGCGAGTGTCATAATTTTATGAAGAAGGATAAATAAAATGTTTTAATATGGTAGTTTGCATAGCTGAGCATATTCTTGAGTTTTTGGACTAAGAGAGACATTTGATGAAAAAGATTTTGAAAATAGTAACAGTTGTAGGCGCACGTCCTCAGTTTATCAAAGCGGCTGCGGTGAGCAGAGCGTTTGCTGAGTTTAACAAACAGAGTGACGACGTATGCTTTGAAGAACAAATAGTGCATACCGGCCAGCATTATGATGAGAACATGTCTAAGGTGTTTTTCGATCAGCTGAAAATCCCACATCCCTCTGTTAATCTTGAGGTTGGCTCGGGCTCTCATGGTCGTCAAAGCGGCCTTATGCTTGAAAAGATCGAAAGCATATTACTGGAGAACAAGCCCGATTGGACGTTGATCTACGGTGATACGAATTCAACGCTTGCAGCAGCTCTTGCAGCTGTAAAAATTCATATCCCTGTCGCACATGTTGAATCCGGTTTACGAAGTTTTAACCGTCGGATGCCGGAAGAAATAAACCGTGTTGTTGCCGATCATATTTCAGAGAAATTGCTCTGCCCAACAGATACAGCTGTTGAGAATCTCGCTAACGAGGGAATTACCAAAGGTGTACATCAAGTTGGTGATGTAATGTATGATTCGGTTTTATTTAATATGACTCTGGCAGAACAATCCAGCACGATAATGGATCAGTTGGGCTTGAAAGAAAAGTCATTCTATCTGGCGACGATCCATCGGGCGGAAAATACCGACGATAAAGATAGAATGGATGGTATTTTGAATGCGTTAAGCCAAATTGACATGCCAATATTGCTGCCTATACATCCGCGAACAAAGAATACTCTTGGAGCGGAGATAGATAAACTCGGGTCAAGGATAAAGATAATCGATCCGGTTTCTTATTTGGATATGCTGATTCTGGAAAAGAACTCGCGAGTAATATTGACTGATTCGGGAGGCGTTCAGAAGGAGGCTTACTGGGCCAATGTTCCATGTGTTACTTTGCGTGACGAGACCGAGTGGACAGAACTTGTAACGGCGGGGTGTAATCGAGTGGTGGGTTCGGATACGTCTGCGATAATGGATGCTGTGGAAAAAGCCGAGAATGAGGCGGCCCAAGGCTTTGCCTGCGATGTATCCGATCTATACGGTGATGGCCACAGTGCCGATAAAATAGCAACGGTTTTAGGTGAACAAGGCGATTAATATTTTCCACAGACAATGCCTATTTTGATAATTCCCCATGACCACAATCGTGGTATGGGAAAAACGACGCGAGATTTATTTGAAAAGGCCCGTAAAGGTAGTAAAGATTTACGTAGGAACGTCAGGGAGCTAAACAAATAGTTATGTACGAATATGTCGCGAGAGACATTCAGAGTAATTTCACCAAATGTTCTGGTTGGGGAAAAGTATCGAGTAGTTTTGAAGGTTTATAGGAAATGAATCGTCAGTGTAAATTGACTAATAGGAGTAAATAATGGACAAGTTATCTAACAAAACAATTTTAATAACAGGTGGTACGGGTTCTTTCGGTAAATCGGTGGTAAAACGTTTACTTAAAGAAGATGTGGGTGTCAAAGAGATTCGCATATTCAGCAGGGACGAATTAAAGCAGGAAGAGATGCGGATAGCCCTTAGCAACGATAAACTCAAGTTTCATATCGGTGACGTTCGCGATATAGACAGCGTTAATAAGGCTATGGATAGCGTTGACTATATTTTCCACGCAGCAGCACTGAAGCAGGTTCCATCTTGTGAGTTTTTTCCAATGCAGGCGGTTTTGACTAACATAGTCGGAAGTAATAATGTGATCGAGTCTGCAATCGCTCATGGTGTTTCAAGGGTTGTGTGCCTCGGCACAGATAAGGCGGTTTATCCGATCAATACGATGGGCATGACCAAGGCGGTGATGGAAAAGGTTGCTCAGGCGGCAGCTCGTAGAGAGACCTCAGAAAACACGGTCATTTCTTCAGTTCGTTATGGAAATGTTATGTGTTCAAGGGGGTCGGTGATACCGTTGTTTATCAGGCAGATCAAAGAAGGTAAGCCTTTGACGGTTACCGTTCCCGAGATGACACGGTTTTTGCTTCCTCTTAGAAATGCCGTGGATCTGGTGTTGTTTGCATTTGAAAATGCCAATCAGGGTGATTTGTTCGTAAAGAAAGCACCGGCGTCTACGATTATAGATCTGGCAACAGCGGTAAAGAACCTGTTTAAATCTGAGGCTCCGGTCAAGGTTATCGGGATACGCCACTCAGAAAAGATATACGAAACCCTGTGTACCCGCGAAGAGTTGCGGAGATGCGAGGATATGGGAGAATATTATCGCGTGATACTTGACGATCGCGATCTTAACTATACGAAGTATTTCACTGAAGGCGATACCGAAGAAGTCCTGATAGACGACTATACATCTCATAATACGGAACAGCTAAACGTTAAGCAGGTCGAAGAGTTGCTGCTTAGTCTACCGGAAGTGACGGCAGAACTTTAATAAATAGAAGTGGGAGTTATATAATGAGTAAATTTCAAATCGGAATTACCGGCATGGCAGGGTTCGTTGGTTCACATTTGCGAGATCGCCTTTCAAGGGAAGAACGGTTTGAGGTATTGCCGTTTGAAGACAGCTACTATGAGAACCCGGAAGCGTTTATCGAGTTTGCCAAAAAGGCTGATGTCATTATTCATCTGGCAGGCGTTAACCGTGACGAGCCGGAAGTGATCTATCAGAAAAACATTGAGTTGATGCAAAAGCTGTTGGAATATGTTGATGCATCCGGCAACAAGCCTGCGATCCTTTTTTCGTCCAGCACGCAAGTTGAGCGAGACAATGAATACGGACGAGGTAAGAAGCGGGCGATGGAATTGCTTGAAGAGTGGACACGAAAAACAGAGGCATCTACAGTGTCAATGGTGGTTCCCAATGTTTTTGGTGATAACGGCAGACCCTTTTATAATTCCGTCGTTGCAACCTTCTGCCATCAGATCACTCACGGCGAACAGCCGACCATTATCAAAGATGGACAGATGAGCATGATCTATATTAACGATTTACTCGAAGATATTGTTAACTTGATCGATAATCCGGTTGACGGCTATCGTGTGGAGTCTTTAAAGCCCAGAGTTGATGTCAAGGTGTCCGAAGTTCTTGCCTTATTAAACAAGTTCAAAGATTTTTATTTCGGCAGCGGTATGGTTCCCTCCATCGCTTCTGATTTTGAGCGGGATTTATACAATACATTTATGACGTATATGGATGCCGCGGACTGGGAGCGAAATCTGACGCTCAATACCGATGATCGCGGCAGTTTTGTTGAAGTGTTTAAGCTGGAAAAAGGCGGTCAGGTTTCCTTTTCGACGACCAGACCCGGCATTACCCGCGGCAACCATTACCATGTTCGCAAGAATGAAAAGTTTTGCGTGGTCAGTGGTCAGGCCTCGATTAAACTGAGGCGGATCGGTACCGATAAGGTCCTCGAATACAAAGTCTCCGGTGACAAACCATCATGGGTTGAGATGCCCATTTACTATACGCATAATATTACGAATAGTGGTGACACGGAACTGGTAACCCTGTTTTGGATTAATGAACATTTCAATTCCGAAGATCCGGATACTTTTTATGAAGAGGTTTAAACGATGAAAGTGGTAACTATATTAGGGACACGTCCTGAGATCATCAGAATATCATCAGTGCTGGCGTTGCTTGAAAAACATGTCGAGCATGTTCTGGTTCATACTGGTCAAAACTATGATTACGAACTAAACGAAGTTTTCTTTGAAGAACTTGGCGTAAAGAAACCCGATTATTTTATGAACATTGACACTTCAAGCCTTGGTCATGTTTATGGCGGCATAATGATCAAAGCAGAAGAGATATTGCGAAAAGAACAGCCGGACGCGGTTTTAATTCTTGGAGATACAAATAGTTCCATAGCAGCTATTATTGCCAAACGATTGAAGATCCCTATTTTCCATATGGAGGCTGGTAACCGCAGTTACGACGAGAATGTTCCCGAGGAAACCAACAGACGGATAATCGATCACATCAGCGATTTCAACCTTTGTTATACAGAACATGCCAGAAGGCATTTGATAAGCGAAGGGCTTCCACATAGAAGAATTTATGTTACGGGCTCTCCAATGCGTGAAGTTTTGAACGATCACATTGAAAAGATTAAGGCGTCCGATGCCGTTGAAAAGCTTGGTCTTAAAGAAAAAAAATATTTCCTTGCAAGCATTCATCGCGAAGAAAATGTAGACAGGCGTGACAGCCTTACGCAATTGCTTGAAGCGTTAGAAAAAATTGCTGCGGAATACGATATGCCGGTAGTTGTTTCAACGCATCCGCGAACAAGAAAACGCCTGGAGGCTTTGGGCAAAAAGGATATAAATGAAAATATTAAATTCATGAAGCCATTTGGGTTTTTTGATTATGTAAAGTTACAGATGAAAGCACTTTGTGTTATCAGTGACAGCGGGACGATTTGCGAGGAATCTTCGATGTTAGATTTTCCTGCGATAACTGTGCGAAATGCTATTGAGCGTCCTGAAGCAATGGATACAGGTTCAATTGTTGTCACCGGCACCGATCCTGAAGTGATATTGAATGCAATTAAATTACAGGTGTCTGACGATATTCTTCAAAAGGGAATGTGCGTTCCGAATGATTACAATATCGGTAATACTTCCGTTCGGGTTGTCAAATTGATCCTTGGTATGGCAAAATTAAGCAATCTGTGGAGTGGAACTAAATATAATGATTTAGGATAATGCGGCTCGAACAATCTATATTTTGAGGAATTGGCATGGTTTTTGTTCAAGATGAAAGAAATTTCCAAGATTATGATTTAATAATTAGGCGAAATTTGGTATAATGCTTCAGGCTAATATGAAGTCAGCTTTGGGATGAGACACTACGGTCTCGGAATGAAATTTAACGCAGGAGGGTGTAATGAGGTTTTTGAAGTTTTCATTATATGTTGCGATCTTGCTGGTCGCACTATCCATAACTTCCAACATTATTGCTGAGCCTCTAGGAACCGCCTTTACGTATCAGGGGCGTCTTTCTGATGCCGGAAGCGCAGCTGACGGTTCCTTTGACTTTCAGTTTAAACTTTTCGGTGCCGGAACTGGAGGCGGTCAGATCGGAAGCGATCTCAGCCGGGTGGATATTGATGTTGTTGATGGTTACTTTACAGTGTTGTTGGATTTCGGAAGTGTTGCGTTTGATGGCAATGCTCGCTGGTTAGAAGTTGCTGTCCGACCTGGTGAACTTGAAGATCCTAACACTTATACGCAACTGTTACCTCGTCAGCGGATTACAGCTGTGCCATATGTCCTTTATGCGGAAACGGCTGGCAAGACTAATGAGAGCCTTTTTGTTAATGTTAAGGATTATGGAGCCAAGGGCGACGGGATCACGGATGATACAGCCGCCTTTTCAGCAGCAATTGCAGCTGCATCAGGTGAACAAATGCATGTTCCGCCAGGGACGTATGTTATTGGTAACCTTGATCTCACTATCGATTCATATTGGAACTTAGACCCTGCAGCTACGATCAAGCACAAGGCAGGAAATAGTGTGCAAATGGTCGATTTTCAAGCTAACAGCCTGACAATTCGCGGCGGAACATTTGATGGCAATAAAGACAATCAGCTCAAATGGCCCGTGCTTTTCGCTGGTCCGATCGAGTCGGGAAAGAGCGTTGAGATTTATGACGTAAAGTTCGTCAACACGGTTAGATCCGCATTCTATATGCAGAATTTTGGCGGCAATTTCGTCATTGACGGCTGTAAGTTTACTAACATGGCTGAATGCGTTAATTTGGAGGGAGATTCAACTTGTGCCATTATAGTAGTAAGCGGGCAAGCTAATGTTGGAGGCGTAATTCGTGTCACTAACTGTGACTTTGTCGCCAAGGTTCCTGCACATGCAGACGGTGCTTCTCCGGGAGGAATGTTTATTAACGTAGATGATAATATGACAACACTAGAAGTTAGCGGGTGTTATTTCTATGGTATCGGCCAACATTATGGAGTTAGTGATATTTCTCCTGTACATTGTTATCCAACTTTAAACGGCGCTCGGATAATAGGAAATTATTTTGAACAATGCGGTTTTTGTGCAATTTCGGCAAAAAGTGTGAAAAATTTTGTGTGTACTGATAATTTTATTTGTAATGGACAAACAACTACAAAGAATATAGCTACAGAGGGCGCAATTAGCTATGTTCCGGGGTATCAAGCTGGAAGCAACTATCGTCCCAGAGCTATTATTTCAAATAACATTGTAGATACTCCAGGCGGCCAGACGGGCGTTGGAAAACAGGCGTGCATTACTGTCAGTGGTATAAAAACAAGCTATGCTGACAGTGTTATTATTTCAAATAACATTTTACGTAATGGTGGTTATGGGGTAATTGCAGGGAATGTAACAGATATGATGATTTCCGACAATGTTATTTGTGGAGCTTCAGATGGTGCCATCGGAACTGAGCACGGCATTCGGGTGTATGATAACAATGGGAACGTTGTTATTTCCGGTAACCAGATTACAAGTCCAAATGGATTTGGGTTGATTTGTACCGGAGACGCTAAAGACTCGAAATGGTCTGTCATTGGAAATACATTTGAACATTCTATACCAACATTTTATGCCTGTACGCTTAGAGGCATGTCTTATCTCAAATTTTCTGCGAACACTTTTAACGCCCCTGGAGGCTATGCCGTTTATATTACAAAAGATTATCTGAATAATCCTGTCGGGTGGCTCGCCTGGGACAATACTAATACGATTATAGCGGGAGAGGCAATATTTGATTGGTCGAATATCACAAAGGCAACAGGTGCCTTGATTGGGGCAGGTTCACCATATGATAGAGTTGTGCCTGGTGAAGCAGGCACCCTTTACAGACAGACCGATGGAACCGGCGGTGCACTATGGCAATCGGTGGGCACAACTAAAACATCCTGGGTTAAGATACCTGTTCCATAGATTGAGGGTACAGTTGTTGTGCAGATTCTAAACGGAAATTGGAAAAGAAGTCACCTTGAAAGTATACAAAGATTAGCGGCTAAACGAGACTCATAATGAAACAATTATTCTTTATATGCATGTTTGGGATTGTTGTATCGGTAGCTCTTGCGGACTACTCTATCACTTGGCACAAGATAGACGCCGGCGGCAGTACAAGCACAGGCGGCAGCTATACATTAACAGCAACGATAGGATCGCCCGATGCAGATACAGTCGCTATGGGTAGTGATTATGTTCTTAGCGGCGGCTTCTGGCCTGGTAATTATTACTGTATCGTCAGTCTGACCGACCTGTCCAACTTTATGTCTTATTGGTTAGATTCAGGACAAGGTATACCTGCCGATCTTGACGGTAACAATAAAGTTGACAATGTCGATTTTAGCGATTTTGTCAATCACTGGATGGATTATTGTCCCGATGGATGGCAGCTTAAGTAGCAGATCGGAACCCTTGAAAAACTATTCTATTTACATCGCGACAATAAATGTTCGTTCGAAACCCAGAATGAAAATCAAAACAAGTCGATTAACCAAAAACATCGCATTTTTCAAAAGTCTCTAATTTATGAAGATTTTATTTATCGAACATTACTTTCAACCCGAGCCTAATTTTTTTGTGGGTTTACCTTTTGCAAAGGCACTTATGGATGCCGGGCATGAGGTTCAGGTTTTAACAGGCTTTCCGAATTATCCGGGCGGTAAGATCTACGATGGTTACAAAGTTAAGTTTATGCAGCGTGAAACCATGGACGGTGTTCCTGTAATTCGTCTTCCCATTTATCCGAGTCATAACAAATCTTCGATCAAACGCATTTTAAGCTATACCAGTTTGTCGCTTTCGCAGTCTTTGATCGGCCCGTTTGCAGTTAAGGATGCCGATGTTGCTTTCGTTTCACAGGGCCCGGCGACAATAGGCTTGCCTGCTATAGTGCATAAGCTGTTCCGCAGAATTCCTTTCGTATACAATATTATGGATCTTTGGCCTGACTCGTTGGCCAGTACGGGAATGCTTAACAACAAAGCTTTGCTTAAAATTGTCAATACGTGGTGTAACTTTGTTTATAAACGTGCATCTATGATCGTGGCTATTTCTCCCGGCATGAAGCAAATCCTAATCGAAAGGGGGGTTCCGGAGGAAAAAATAGAGGTAGTCTACAACTGGTGTGATTCATCGCTAATATGCCGAGAAGAGCCGAATCAGGAACTGGCCAGAGAGCTTGGGATGGATGGGAAATTCAACATTCTTTTTGCTGGAGGCATGGGCAAGGCTCAGGCAATTGGTTCTGTTATAGAAGCTGCGAGGTTATTGGAAAAAGATAAACCTGACATACAGTTTGTTTTTATTGGCAGCGGCGTAGAGGTCGAAAGCCTTAAGCAGAGAGTTGCAGAACTATCGTTGAGCAATGTAATATTTCATCCTCTAAAACCGATTTCCGAGATAGGTTCGATACTGAGGATCGCAGATGTGCTGTTGGTGCATTTACGTGACGATCCGTTATTTAGAATAACAGTGCCGTCAAAAACCCAGGCCTATTTGGCTACTGGACGACCGGTCTTGATGGGAGTAAAAGGAGATGCATCGAAACTCGTAGAAGATGCAAAAGCCGGATTGAGATGTGAGCCGGAAAACAGCAAGGATATTGCTGAAAAAGTCCTGAAGTTTTATGAAATGGACAGAGGAGACTTGCAGGAAATGGGTGATAATGGAATGGATTACTACGACAAAAATCTTTCTTTTGAATTTGCTTCGCAGCGTTATATAGAAATATTTGAAAGTGTTAAACGCAAATAGCTATGGCGTTTACAGCAGTTCCATTGGGACATTTTAAAAGACACACTACCTCGTTATGGCAGGAGAGATGTCATGTCTAAAACAAAGCAAAACAAAAAGCCGGCGTTGCTGTTTGTCGGCGGTTTTATTGTGATCATTGTTGTGATGCTTATTGCTAATCAAAGCAAGGATGTTGAAGTGGTCCTTGAGATGCCTCGCAATGAAGGTATACGGTCTCTGTCAACGTATGATAATAGATTGTTGGCGGTTGCATCCGATGGTAAAACATTTCTCTGGGATTGGAATAGCTTAGATCAAAAGGCTATAAACGGAACGTCGGCTTTTGGTCAGGCGTTGCTGCTTGATGCCGATTCTGTTGTTTCAATAAAGCAAGGTCGCTCCTCAGCTGTTGTTGTATCGAGCGTGCAGGGTGAAAAGATCGAAAAAGAGATTCGGCTTAGCTCTGATACCGACTTAGGTACGATAATCAGCAGCCGTGATCGAAACGCTCTTGTTGCGGTATTAGCTGTTTCGTCAGATTCTAAAGACTTAACTGATTATAAATTTTATAACATTGATCTTGAAAGAAAACGTTCATCAAGGATAACTCAAGTAAGTGATGACAACTCTTTGATACAGTTGACGGATTTTGCGGTTTCAGATGACGGCGGGTTTGTCACAGCCGCCGGTGAGCAGGATCATAAGGCTCGGCTGGTGCTGGTTGATATTACGCGGGGACGTGTGACGTGGGACAAAACTTATGCCAGTCCAGATGGATTCGGTGCTGTTGTTTTCTCTTTTGACGGTAAGACCATTTATGCTGGGGGCAGCGATGGATCGGTATATTATATTCAGACCTCAGACGGCAGGGTCATAGATCAGTTTAAATTTAAAAAAGAAGCATCGGCTGCCCATGATACCATTTCTATTCAAAATATTGCGATCAGCCCCGACGATTCGATGATCGCTTATATATATGGTTTTGAAATGTATGTTTTCGATCATAAAAATAAAATAGAAATTCATTCTCAACGTCCATCGCCAAATTTGCCCGGGCCCATAGTTTTTTCGCCGGACTCAAGCAGTATCGCAGCGTCCGATCTTAGGCAGGGTAAGAAACTGAATATTTGGCCTATTCCTGAACATTGATTGGTGATGAAGTTTCAAATGAAACATATATTAAAAAGATTCATTGATATTGCAGCTTCACTTGTAGGTCTGTTATTGCTTTCGCCGGTGTTGCTAATTACAGCACTAATAGTCCGTTTAAAGCTTGGCAGCCCGGTACTTTTTAAGCAAGAGCGTCCTGGTTTAAACAGCGAGCCCTTCTTTATGTACAAGTTTCGCACAATGACCGATCAGCGTGATGAGCAGGGGAACCTATTGCATGACGAAAAACGGTTACCGCCTTTTGGTAAATTGTTGCGAAGCACAAGCCTTGACGAACTGCCGGAGCTTTTATGTGTGTTAAAGGGTGACATGAGCCTTGTTGGTCCGCGTCCATTGATGATGAAGTATTTGCCGCGTTATACCCCAGAGCAGCTTCGCAGGCATGAGGCCAGGCCCGGCATAACCGGATGGGCACAGGTTAATGGCAGGAATGCTATCTCATGGGAAGACAGGTTTAAGCTGGATGTGTGGTACGTTGACAACTGGAATGTGTGGATAGATATTAAAATACTTTTCAAGACAGTTGCATTAGTTTTCAAAAGACATGGTATTACCGAGGAAGGCTCAGCTACTATTGAGCAATTCTGGGGAACCGAGCAAAAAGAATCTTCCAATAAAGATATTACCAAAGGTACTTGATGAAGACGTATGATGAAATTAAAAAAATAGAAGTGGTTGCAGGTTCGCCATTCTATATATTTAACGAAAAAGAGTTTGTTAATAATTTTGATAATATTACAAAGGCTTTTGGTTCGAGATATGAAAAGTTTGTTATCGGTTATTCTTTTAAGACCAACTATATTCCGTACATGTGCAATATTATCCGGAAGAAGGGCGGCTTTGCTGAGGTTGTTTCGCGGATGGAGTATGATCTGGCGTTAAAGATAGGATTCGACCCGAAAAATATCATTTTCAATGGTCCGATGAAACATTACGAGGATATTGAGCTTGCTCTCGATAACCAGAGCATCGTTAATCTTGACTGTTTTCCTGAGATCGATCATGTTAGCAAGTATGCCGCTGCTAATCCTGACAAGTCTATTGAGGTTGGCATAAGAGTCAATATGAATTTATCCGATGATAGCGGTGCTTCTCGTGTTCATGGCGATATTAAGATAGGGCGGTTTGGTTTTTCAACTGAAGAATCGCAGATGGTGAGATTACTTGAGTCGCTGCCTGATAACGTAAAGGTTATCAGTCTGCACGGCCATACCACTTCGATAGATCGCAGCACATGGTGTTATAAAACGATTGCCCAGACGCTTTGCGATATTGCTGTTAAGCATTGGCCTGA
Source organism: Planctomycetota bacterium (assembly GCA_023143375.1). Classification (GTDB taxonomy): domain Bacteria; phylum Planctomycetota; class Phycisphaerae; order Sedimentisphaerales; family Anaerohalosphaeraceae; genus JAFGKL01. The sequence goes on along the minus strand of JAGLHQ010000027.1, from coordinate 6,007 downwards.
TACTATTCGTTACATAAATATTGGCGGCGGCATATATGGTTACATCCCGCCGGAGTTTAGGTTTGCCGAGACGCCATCCTTTGACGACTACGCAGCAGATGTTGCTAAGGTGCTAAATAACGATCAGTGGGCCGTCAAACAAAAACCCTTCCTCGTGCTTGAGCCGGGTATATCGATGGCATCTAACGCCCTTAGCTTTATTACCAAGGTCATAAGCGTAAAAGCCGTAAGAGGTAAAACGTTTGTGACAGTTGACGGCAGTGCCTTTAACACCAAGCCGACTTTTCATAGTTATAACATGCCGCACTATATCATAAAGCAGGCCGACACCGACCAAACAGCAGTCTACAATGTCGTAGGTTCGACTTGTATGGAAAAAGATGTTATGCTGACCGAGGTGACGAATAAAAAACTTGAGAGAGACGATTATATTCAGTTTGACAATGTCGGTGCTTATACGAATGTTTTCACTCCGCCGTTTATTAATGTTGCTCCTGCAATAGTAGTTGCAGACGGCAGCGATTATAAACTGATAAGGAACCGGCAAAAGGCAGAGGATGTTTTCAAGGACTATCTTTTTGAAGGTTAAAGGAATTGTTTAATGATTATTGAAGGCGACGGCATCCGATTGAGGGCCATGGAAAAGGCTGACATGCCGCTTAAGGTCAAGTGGTATAACGACCCTGTCGTTAATAAAACGTTGATCATCGACGAGCCATTGGAACTTGAAAAGAGTCTTAAATGGTTTGAAAAGGCAAAGGATGATAGCTCAAGAAGGGATTTTGTAATTGAGACCACAGAAGGGGAACCGATAGGTATTATAGGCCTGCTTAGCATCAGCCAAAAGCATCGCAATGCCGAATGTATTTGTGTTATTGGCGAAAAAGACTTTTGGGGTAAAGGGATAGGCTCGGTTGTTCACTCATTGCTGCTTAAATATTCGTTCGAAGAACTGGGGCTAAATAAAATATGGGCAGTGATTTATACAAATAATACTGCAATCATTAAGATCGTAGAAAAACTTGGGTTTAAGATAGAAGGAACACTGAGAGAAGATAAATGTATTAATGGTAAGATGATAGACCTTCACAGGATCGGTGTTCTTAAAAGTGAGTTTATATCTTGTCACAAATCGTATAAGGTAGTTGCGAAAGGGCAATAGTATATGGCAGAAAGAATTAAAACAGTAGCGGTTCTGGGTTCCGGCGGGACAGTCGGAAGTTTGACCGGCGGTCTGTGTGCCCAGCAGGGTTTGGATGTATATTTTCTCAGCAGGACAAAGGCTAGCGCCGAGAGAGGTTTAAATCGCGCTGTTAAGCAGGCTCGTTCCGAAGTCATCGCAAACAATATTACTTGCGGCGACTATGACACCATGCTCGCAGAAGCCCTTGGCAAAGCCGATCTTATTATTGAAAGTGTTGCCGAGGATATTCAGATAAAGCAGCAGGTCTATGAGATGATAGACGCCCACAGGCGTGACGATGCAATAATCGGAACTACGACATCCTCGCTGCCGCTTGATTCGCTGCCGGTCGGCAGAAGCGAAAGTTTTAAAAAGCGTTTCATGTCAACACATTTTTATAATCCCCCCGGCAAAATGCTTGCCTGCGAGATCGCTTCGACATGCGATACCGATAAGAGTGTTTATAATTTCGTCAAAACTTTTCTTGAAAAGAAGCTCAGGCGTGTAGTTATTCCAACGAAGGCAGTAGCAGGTTTTGCCGGTAACAGGATAGCTTTTTTGCTGTTTAACAGAATTACATCTCTTGCTGCCGAGTATGGTGTTGAAATGATGGATTACCTTATCGGTCCCTATACCGGCAGGTTGATGCCTCCGCTTGCAACGCTTGATCTTGTTGGTCTTGATATTCATAGGGCGATCATAGATAGTCTAAACGAAAATACTAATGACGAGATGCACCATTCGCTCGTGCTTCCCGATTATATCAATAGTATGATCGACAAAAATATGCTTGGTAACAAGACGCGTGACAACGGCGGGTTCTATAAAAAACTGCCAAGCGGCAAGTTTGTATATCTCGACCCGGAGACATGCGACTATATCCCGGCCATATCTCCTCATGTTGCATTTGTTGAAAAAGCAAAATATCAGATCCATATGGGTATGTACAGAGAAGCATTCGAGACGATACTCACGGCCCACTCGAAAGAAGCGGAGATCGTTAAGGACATACTTTGTGTTTATATAGCATATTCTTATGGGCGCATCGGAGAGGTCGCCGAACTCGAAGACGGCATCGAGGGTATAGACAAGGTGATGTCGTATGGATTCAACTGGGCATCTCCAAGTCATATTGTTGAAATGTTAGGTGGTAGGGATTGCGCGATGCAACTGCTTGATAAAAATGGTTTCCAGATTCCAGCGGGGCTGATGGATATTTCGAATGAAAAAATGGCAACTGGCTATGGGAAGCATTTTCTGGCCCGTTAGTTCAATAACCGGAGTTTTCAATGAAAGATGAAAAAGTTTATATTTTAGGCGGATACCAAACAGACTTTGCTCGTAACTGGAGCAGGGAAAATAAGCACATCGCAGCGATGATGCGTGAGGCTTATCAGGGAAGCTTAGAAGCTACGGACATTAAACCAAGTGATATTGATACGGCTTTGATCGGTAACTTCGCTGGTGAGTTGTATTGTAAGCAAGGTCACCTTGGAGCATTCTTTATAGATTTTGATCCGAGTTTTGCCGGTATCCCTACAACTCGTTTTGAGGCAGCCTGTGCATCCAGTGCCGTAGCTGCCATGGCGGCGATGGCATATATAAAGGCAGGCATGTATGATCTGGTCTGTCTTGTAGGCGTAGAGCAGATGAAGACTGTTGATCCTGCAAAAGGCGGTGAGTTTTTAGGGGCAGCCGCATTTTTTGAAAAAGAAGCCGATGGGATAGAGTTTCCATTTCCTAAGCTTTTTGGGAAGCTTGGCGATGAGTACGATAAAAGGTATGGTCTTAAGGATGAACATCTCGCACATATCTCAGCAATAAATTATGCCAATGCCAGGAATAATCCGAACGCACAGACTCGCGAATGGTTTATGAATTTCGATCATGCCTTGAATGAAGGTAAATATAATACGTGTATTGAAGGCAAGATAAAGATAGCAGATTGTTCCCAGGTTACCGATGGCGCAGTGTGTATGTATTTGGCATCGGAGAAATACGCTAAAAAGTATGCCAAACAAAAAGGTATCAGTCTTTCTGATATTCCAGGCATACTCGGCTGGGGGCATACCACCGCTAAGATAGAGTTTGCTTCTAAGGTTGCAGATTCTGCCGAGAGCCAATACGTTTTGCCGGTAACACGAAAGGCAATTACGGATGCTTACAGTCGTGCAGGGATTAAGGACTGCTGGCAGCTTGACGCGATAGAGACTCATGACTGCTTTACAACGAGTGAGTACATGGCGATAGATCACTTCGGCCTGACCAAGCCGGGCCAATCATGGAAAGCTATCGAAGACGGCACGATAACAATGGACGGGAAATTACCGATCAATCCATCAGGCGGTCTTATAGGATGCGGCCACCCTGTCGGAGCAACAGGTGCAAGACAATTGCTTGATGCTTATAAGCAGGTAACTGGAACTGCTGGTGACTATCAGGTCGAAGGAGCAAGTAAGGTTGCAACATTGAATATCGGTGGGACAGCAACTACTAACGTTTGTTTCATTGTAGGCAAATAACTACAAGCTGAATGGAAATGACTGACGACATGAAAATCACAAAACTATTACCTTCTCATGCCGAAGATGTTGCAAAATTGCATATTTCGGGCATACATACAGGATTTATAAGTTCTTTAGGTTTGGGCTTTGTAACTGCTCTATATGAGGCCATAGCCACTACCGAGTCAGGATTCGGTTTTGTTGCTGTAAAGGAAAGTAGAGTTGTTGGGTATGTCGCTTTTACGACAAATGTCGGCGCTCTTTACAAATCAGTGATTCGCAAACGTGGTTTGAAACTATCATTCGTTTTAGCTCGTAAGATGTTTTCGTTAGATACTATTAGAAAAGTCTCTGAGACTCTTTTCTATCCCAAACGAATCAAGAAATTGGATTTGCCCTCGGCTGAACTTCTTTCAATATCGATCGACCCGGATATGCGTTCCAGCGGACTGGCAACGAATCTTGTATATCGAGGTGTTCAGGAGTGCCTAGAAAGAAAAATTGAAAAGGTTAAGGTATTAGTCGGTTCCGAAAACATACCGGCTAATAAATTTTATGTAAAGTATGGGTTTGAATTTGTAAAGCAGATCGATAATCACGGAGTATCAAGCAATATTTATGTAGTAGATTCCGATATCTGCAAAGACACCTTATATGAAAAAGTTGAAAATGATCCGCTGGAATTAACAATTACAGATTTACAGCGATCATCAGTCTTTATAACTTACGGGTGGTGCAGAAGCTCATATGCTGCGGTGCAATCTTTAGGCAAAAGAGGTATTGATGTTCATGTTGGCGATGCGTCTACGTTTGCGATGAGTCGTTATTCACGTTATTGTAAGTCATTTACTAAATTACCAGATTTCTTTCTTGAGCCGGATAAATATCTCGAATCGGTTTGCCAGGCTCTACGCGAAACTGGTGCCAAAGTCCTTTTGCCGTGCCACGAAGATGTGGGGATATTCACACACAATCGACATCTTTTGCCGGATGATGTATGTGTGGCAGTTCCCAATAGTGAAACCTACGATCTTGCAGAAGATAAATATAAATTTCTGAAAATAGCTGAAGAGTCCGGATGTCCTTATCCAAATACACTTGAAGTCAGCTCTGATGCAGAATTAAAATCGCTGCAAGTCGAAGATTTCCCGGTTGTGATCAAAACCAGAACAGGTAATAGTGCCAAGGGCGTCAGACTAGCTGATAATAAAAAGGACTTTCTTGAGAAATTTGATGACCTGGTTCAAACCTTCAACCTTTCTGAGTCAAGGTGGCCCGTCATTCAGGAATTCCTTCCCGGCGAAGCGGTTGGTGTATGCCTTTTGTATGAACACGGACAGTGCAAGGTGTCATTTGCAGAAAGGTATCTCAGATGTAAAGAGCCGAACAGGTTTGGAACATCCACTTTAAGGGAAGTTTTTGAAAATAAAGAACTGATAGATCACGCTATCGCAGTAATGGATAGACTGCAATGGCATGGAGTAGCTCATCTGGATTTCGTTGCTGATAAAGACGGAGTTTTCAAACTTATAGAGATAAACCCAAGATTATGGGGGGCATTGTCGCTCTCAGTCGTTGCAGGTGTTGATTTCCCATACTACTGGTATTTATCAGCGGTAGGGAAACTAAATGACATTGGAAGTCATCTGGTTGATCGCAAAGCAAAAAGCAGATGGTTGATAGGAGATTGTCTGGCATTTTTTGAGTTAGTAAAACGGGCAAGATTTGTAGATGCCATCAAGATAATGAAGTTTGAAAAATGCCATCACGACGATTTTAGTCTAAAGGATCCTGTACCGTTTATCTTTGAAATAATAGATTACCTTATAAAGTTTGTCAAAGCCGGCTTCTCAACCAATCCTGTTACAGGTAATATGATTCGGTAGTCATTTGCGCCAATATCAATCCCATTGATTCCTTAGCCTTACAGAGCCGGAGGCTTATTGATTTGATGCGTCGTTTTGTATCGCTCCGCGCAGGCCTTCCATTTTTAGGAATCCCTTTTTCCAGACGATAATCGCAGAAGCGATGACAATGACGGCAAATGATATTATCGTCCACATCGGTCTAAGTTGGCTCATTATTATCCCGCAAGCAGCGTACACCGCAGATATTCCATAACACATCTTTACCGTTTTCCTTAACGAATTACCTCGGTCCATCATCTGGTCATACACATGTCCTCTATCCGAAACGAACAAAGGTCTTTTATTTATCCCTCTCCTTGCAAATGCAACCGCAGTATCGAGTATCGGCAACCCGAAGATAACGATAGCACACAAACACCACAGAGGGTCCTCCGCAGCAAACAGCATCATCA
>JAGLHQ010000269.1 GCA_023143375.1 Planctomycetota bacterium | reverse complement strand
AGCCGTCATCTGCCAAAAGAACATAGATCGCGCAGATTTCAGCGAACAGGCAACGATCTTAAAAGCCGACGCATTCAGGTCCGGCGCCCCAATGGGGATTGAAAGTGACAAATACGACCTCGTTTTCGTCGATCCGCCCTACAAAATGGCATTCGACACCGAGCAGGGATCTCAGCTCGGCAAGCTCTTGATAATGATCTCCGAGCAGGTCACAGACAACGCCATCGTTTCGGTCAGAACCTCCAGCCGTTCCGTCCTGCTGGATACCTACGCAGGCCTAAGGGTCATCGACCGCCGAACATGGGGGAACATGGCGATCACACTACTTCAGCCGGAACCGAAAAATGCCCAGTAAACAAACATCAAGGCAAATAGCCGTCAAGATAGTAACCATCCTTCGCAGCGAAGGCTACCAGGCACTGTTCGCCGGCGGTTGCGTACGCGACAGAATACTTGGCCGCCCCGCAAAAGATTACGACGTCGTCACAGACGCACACCCAAAAGACGTCATGCGCATTTTCAAACACACGATCAAAGTCGGAGCCAAATTCGGCGTCGTAATGGTAATGCTCCACGGCCAACAGATCGAGGTCGCAACCTTCCGAACAGAAACCGATTACGCCGACGGAAGGCATCCGGACAAGGTACAGTTCGCCACCGCCAGAGAGGACGCTTCACGCCGTGACTTTACAATTAACGGAATGTTTTTCGATCCGATAGACAAACAGGTTTTCGATTACGTCCGCGGCAGGGTCGACATCGAAAAAAGGATCATCCGCACCATCGGCGAGCCTAGCCGGAGATTCGCAGAAGACTACCTGCGTATGCTTCGCGCCGTCAGGTTCTCCACTCAACTGGACTTTGCCATCGAAAAGAAAACCTGGTACCAGATAACCCATTTTGCAAACAAGATAACCTCCATCTCCGGCGAACGCATCGCAATGGAGTTTGAGTCCATCCTGACTAACCCGCGCCGCGCCGAAGGCGGGCGCATGCTTTGGAGCTCCGGTCTGGCATCTGCCGTATTTAACGGCCTAAAAGCCGACCAGGCCGAGTTCGGAATTGGCGCCTTAGCCAGACTTCCCGAAAAGATCGATTTCCCTATCTCGCTGGCGGCGTTGTTTGCCGGTTGCGACCAAAAGCTTGCCCTCAAAAGCTGCAAGGTCTTAAGACTTTCAAACGCGCATACAAGACACCTGACCTTTTTGTTAAAGAACCGCGAAATACTTTTGGACGATTTTTTACCCCTGTCACAACTGAAGATGTTGGCCCACGAGCCGTACTTCTGGGACCTGTACAATCTCCAAAAAGCGATCCAAAATGTAAAAGGCGAAAGTTTGTCCGCGCTTACAAGAGTCAAAAAGCGTGCCCTGGAGCTAAAAGGCAAAAACCTCCGTCCCAAAGCGCTCCTGGACGGCCACGAGCTGATAGGCCTGGGCACCCAGCCGGGCCCAATGGTCGGCTTGGTCAGCCAGGAAATGTACATCGCACAGCTCGGAGAAGAAATTAAAACAAAACCACAGGCAAAAAAATGGGTCGCAGACTTTCTCCAAAAACATAAGTAAAATGCGGAGGAATTCCAAATTGCATTCCATATTTAGTCCTCCAAAGGCGGATCTTCGATTTTGATTGCTTTTTTTGGTTCTCCTTTCGTGTCTGCCTTCAGGCTCTCCTTCGGCGA
>JAGLHQ010000268.1 GCA_023143375.1 Planctomycetota bacterium | reverse complement strand
TTTGATTTTCTATGGGATGGCTGTGGAATGGTTTCTTGAGCATACGGTTGATTAATATTTATTGTTACGATTAATTACTGCTTTCGCAGATAATGGACGGTGGAATTGTAACGGTTTTTTTTGCCACAGAGGAAAAAGAGAACACTGAGAACACAGAGGGAAGATAAAAATCAAATAATTGAAATATTAAGGGAATTTCAGGTTTATCCTGAGTAACAGTGATTTGGAAAAGTATATGCACGAACTAAGTATAATAGAATTAAAAGACAAGATCGCGGCAGGCGAGGTGAAAAGTGCGGACGCTGTGAAATCTGTTTTCGAGCGGATCGAAAAACATGATCCTGTGATAGGCGCATATATTAGCACGTTTAAAGAGGGTGCTTTAAAAGCAGCTTTGGATGTCGATGAAAGAATCGCCGCAGGCGAAACAGTCGGCGCGCTGGCAGGGGTACCTATCGCAGTAAAAGACAACATGTGTGTCAGCACGGGCAAGACGACGTGCGCGTCTAAGATACTTGAAAACTTCGAGGCCCCTTACGACGGTCACGTTATCGAAAAGCTAAAAGAAGCAGACGCGATCATCATCGGCAAGCTTAACATGGACGAGTTTGCGATGGGTTCGAGCTGCGAAAACTCCGCTTTACAGCAGACCAAAAATCCATGGGACGTATCGACAGTTCCGGGCGGCAGCAGCGGCGGGGCGGCAGCGGCGGTAGCAGCGAGAATGTGTTTTGGCGCATTAGGCTCGGATACGGGCGGATCGATCCGACAGCCGGCGAGCTTTTGCGGGGTTGTGGGGCTAAAGCCTACTTACGGCAGAGTGTCACGTTACGGCCTGGTTGCTTACGGTTCAAGCCTGGACCAGATCGGCCCGCTGACAACCACGGTATCCGATGCGGCGCTGATGATGAACGTTATCGCAGGGCATGACAAACGGGACTCGACATCGATAAGTACAGATGTCGCACCGGTTAAGGATTATCTCGATGGCATCGATCAACCATTAGACGGTTTGAAGATAGCGGTTGTCCCGGAGCTAAACGCAGGCGCATCGCAGCAGGTGAAAGATGCGATAGAAAAGGGTCTGGATGTGTACAAAGGACTCGGCGCAGAGATAGTCGAAGTTGCAATGCCTAACGTTGAATACGCGATAGCAACCTACTATGTTATCGCTACCGCTGAAGCGTCAAGCAACCTTGCAAGATTTGACGGCGTACACTACGGCCACAGGACAGAAAAGCCGAAAGACTATATCGAAGTTTATTCAAAGTCGCGTGCGGAAGGTTTTGGCACCGAGGTAAAGCGCCGCATCATGCTGGGAACATACGCACTGAGCAGCGGTTACTACGATGCTTATTACCTGAAAGCATTGAAGGTTAGAAATCTTATCCGACAGGATTTTACGAATGCGTTCGAGAAGGCAGATTGTTTGATGATGCCGGTGTCGCCTACGACCGCTTTTAAGATCGGCGAAAAGACGGACGATCCGTTAGAGATGTACATGGCGGATATCTATACGATCGCTGTAAACCTTGCAGGCATTCCGGGGATTTCTATCCCGTGCGGATTCGACGATGGCGGGCTTCCGATAGGACTGCAGATTTTGACGGAGGCATTTACCGAGGATCGGCTGTTGCGTATCGCGAGAATGTTCGAGAAACAAACCGAATACAATACTAAAATGCCAAAACTATAGTTAGCCACGAATTACACGAATGAGCACTAATAAAGATAAAATAATTTTTAAGGACTTATCGTATAAGATAGTCGGGCTGGCTATGGAAGTTCATAATGAACTTGGTTATGGTTTTCTAGAAAAGGTGTATGAAAATGCTTTGATGCTATTGTTTACGGAATCAGGAATTAAAGCAGAGCAGCAGGTAGCGATACCAGTTTGCTTTAGGGGGAATGTAATAGGAGAATATTTTGCAGATATTTTGGTTGAAGATAAAATAATATTAGAACTTAAAGCAAGTAGTGGGTTTGTTGATTGCCATCGTGCTCAAGTACTTAATTACCTGAAGGCAACAAATAAGCCTCTAGGCCTTTTAATAAATTTTGGAAAGACTAGTCTTGAACATGAAAGATTAGTTAATTAATAATGTTTATAAATTCGTGATAATTCGTGTAATTCGTGGCTGAAAATAAGTTTAAAAAGATAATGGTAAAAAATGGCTGAGTCAAAATACAAAATAATTATCGGGCTTGAAATTCACGTACACCTTGCGACGAAGACTAAGATGTTTTGCGGTTGTGAGCTGGTTTATGGCGGTGAGCCTAACACGAGGGTATGCCCGGTTTGTATCGGTATGCCCGGCGTGCTGCCTACGATGAATAAAAAGGCTGTCGAGTTCGCAACGCTTGCAGGGCTTGCTCTTAACTGCGAGATCCCGTCATTTACCAAGTGGGACCGAAAGAGCTATTACTATCCCGATCTGCCCAAGAACTACCAGATCAGCCAGTACGATCTGCCATTGTGCGGTAGTGGCTTTATCGAGATACCGCTTGAGGAGGGACAAACAAAGAATATCCGGATGATCCGCGCACACCTTGAAGAGGATGCGGGCAAGAACACGCATACGTTTGGTGATTTTTCCGCGATCGATCTTAACCGGGCAGGGTCACCGCTGTTGGAGATGGTAACCGAGCCTGATATGAACAGCGGTAAAGAGGTTCGGGCGCTGGCTGTCGAGCTGCAGCGGATCGTAAGGTTCCTCGGTATCTCCGAGGGCGACATGCAAAAAGGGCACATGCGGTTCGAGCCGAACGTAAACCTGCACATTCCGAAGGACGGCAAGATATATAAAACACCGATCTCGGAAGTTAAGAACCTTAACAGCTTTAAGGCTCTGGAACGAAGCGTTACTTACGAGGCGAGAAGACAGTACGCAGAGTTTGTCGAATTCGGCAAGACTATGGAGATGGGCAACAAGGCGACGTTCGGCTGGGACGATGATAATCAGTGTACGGTTCTTCAGCGGGAAAAAGAAGAGGCTCACGATTACAGGTACTTCCCCGATCCCGATCTTGTTCCCGTTGAGATGAGCGACGAGTGGCTTGGCGAGATCAAGTCGCGTCTTTGCGAGCTTCCTTTGCAAATGCAGATGCGTTTTGTGCAGGACTATAAGCTTAGCGATTATGACGCGGGTGTGCTAACGGCTGACAGACAAACCGCCGAGTACTTTGATGCCACCGTCAAATCCGGCGTCGATCCTAAACGTGTTTGCAATATCCTGACCCAGACCGGGCTAAAGCTTGCCAACGAAGCGGGATGCAAAGTCGCCGAGCTTGGCGTCTCATCCGACGGACTTGCAGAGCTTGCAAAGATGGTCGATGCATCCGAGATAAGCGCATCTGCTTCGGTAACGATCTTCGAAGAAATGACAAAGAGCAAAGGGGCGCCTAAAGCGACCGCGGAAAAGCTTAACCTTATTCAGAAATCCGATGCAGGCGAGATCGAAAGCCTTATCGATCAAGTGATAGCTGACAACCCGAAAGCTGTTGCAGAGGCGACGAGCGGTTCTAAAAAAGCCAAAAAGTCGGCGGGTTTTTTGATGGGGCAGGTCATGCAAAGATCAAAGGGACAGGCGAATCCGAAAGTGGTTTCGGAGATATTGAACAAGAAGCTATCGCTGTAAAACACCAATGGATTTTATTTTTGCAGTACTTTGCTTTCCGAGCCTTCCAGGAGGCGTTTGATGTTTTCGACGTGCCTTACGACGATCAGTACGGGAATCGCGATAGCTACGACGAACAACGGCCAAAGGTCCTTAAAGTGCCAGTCGGGCTGGATGAAGAAGGCTGTTGTTAGTGTGATCGGAAACGAGGCAGCGGCTATCATCGAGGCAAGCGAAACATACTTCCAGAGAAGCACGCAAATCGCCCACACCGCAAACGCTATAACTCCCGGAATGGTATAATACGGGAACAGCCCGAGAATGACGCCGAGGCATGTTGACATTCCCTTGCCGCCTTTAAACTTTATATATATCGGGAAGATGTGCCCGAGTATGGCAGCGCATCCGACACAAAGCCAAACCGATAGTTTGGCGATCGTAATATTGTCAATCAACATCCCGGCGATAAGCATCGGGACAAGGCCCTTGAGACAGTCCAGGAGAAAGCACAGGTATGCCCAATTCCTGCCGAGCGCCCGCGAAACGTTCGTCGCACCGATATTGCCCGAACCGATACTGCGAAGATCGACTTTGTGCATCATCGCCAAGAGCAGCCCGAAAGGTATCGAACCGGTCAGGTATGCCAGTATTATAAGTATTACAAATTCCATATTATTTATTTTGTATGATCGTGTTATAAAGCTCTGTCATCTCGGCAGCGTGTCGCTTGATCGAGACGCTATCGGCTATCCTGTCGCTTACGATCGCCTGCGACGCTGATATTATATTGTTTGTTTCGGTAAAGTAAAGCATTGCTTTTGCGAGCGACTCGATATCGCCGGGCGTTTCGACGGTCTGACCGTGGCGGTCGGCTGTGAACGCTTCGCTTGCACCGTTAAGGCGGCTTGTTATTACCGGCGTGCCCATTGCAAGTGCTTCGAGTATGAATCGCGAACACGGATCGTACCAGCTTGGTAAAACCGCGACATCGCAAACGGACAACGCGTTTTGGATGCTGCTTAGTTTGCCAAGGAATACGATGCGATCTTTTAGCCCCAGTTTTCGGGCGAGTAGTTTGTATCTCAGTTCCTTGCCCGAACCGGCTACAATAAGGCAGATGGGTCTTTTGGGATTGCTGTTTGAAGCGACCGACATTGCTTTTATTAACTGGGCAAGACCTTTGAGGCGAAAATTATTGGCAGCGAATAACATCAGAACCGGTTCGTCCGATTCAGTCAAGTCAAGTTTCTCGAAGATGTGCCTGCGGATGCCCTCGGCCTTTTGCGTGTCCGGCTGGGCATTCGTTTTAACGCCGTTGGCTATTACACGTATCCTCGTTTCGTCAAGGCCGTAGTGGTTTTCGAACTGATCTTTTACATATTCTGAAAGTGCAGCGACGATGGTATTGCCTGATTTGCAAACTTTCTTCTCCGCTCGCAGAAGGGCGGTTCGTTTATAGTTTAAAAGGTGGGTGGCTCTTTTGATTATCGCGGTTAACGTGTTTTCATAGCTTGCTGCGTTTTGGATCATCGCTTCTTTATACGATCCGCCGCGAGGCTGATAGATGTCAGCAAAGTCGAATGGCAGCGTGCTGTGGATTATATCGTATTTGTTATCCTTGAAATGTTTTTTTAGCGACCTGCCGAATCGTCCGATAGAGACGCGTTTGCTCTCTACGTCGTTACAGAGGATATGGAAGTTTTCGTTTACGATGTTGCCCTTGGCTGCGAGCGTTGTAACTTTGACACCCATCGCCGCGAGCTGCGCCGTAAGCTCGTACACCGACCGCTCGGCTCCGCCAAGTGAAATGTCGGCTCTTTCGATTATTATCGCTGCTCTTATCATGCACTTTTCTCGAAAGGACTGTTAAGACGCAAAAGGGACATCCCGTCCGTGTTTAATGTCATGGTCAGCCATCTTCCACGCTTTTGTTTTGATGGACCATATTAACAGTTTGTCAATTCCGCTCAGCTCGCTTTTCTGTTTGTACCGCATGTAGAACCTTAGGCGATCTGTACGGGTTATATATTGGCCCGGAGACGAATAGTAAAGCTGCGTTAGATCTTTTAGCCGGAAGCGAAGCCCAAACAGTATCGGTTTAAAAGCGCGATGCAGGTCGATCAGATGAAACTGGCCGGTATCGTCGGCGAAAATATGCGCAAGGTAGTAATCCCGATGCCGGAACCCCGTCCTGTGAAACCGTCTTGTAAAATCTGCCAGCGAATCGATGAATTCTGTCCTTTGCTTTTGGTTTGATGTGTCATCGTAGAAAAACGCCGGCAGTTTTTTTTCTAACGATTCGGCGTTCGGTATTTTTTCGATCACGATAAAGCTTCGCTTTTCAAAAAGCTTGCCCCATTGCCCGCCGTATGCCAGAACCTTATAACTGTTTATTCCGTCCTGGGCAAGCATCTCAGCCGGGGTTCTGTCGTAACCGGAAGTGAAATCCTTTCTGGTATGGGCGATCCAGTTCTTTATCTGTGTGAGCATCGGGGTTTTGTCATAGCGTTTGAGAAAAACATCCCTACCGCCTACCGTAAAGCTAATCCTTGCCCGGTGCTTTCCCAGATTCGCTTTGACGAGGTTTTCTCCGCCGCTAAAAGCAAATACCGCATCAAGCGAATCGAGTCCTATGCCCTTAAATGCATCGACGAGATCACCGTCGACATAAAGGTTCTTGTCAATCTTTTTAAATGTTTGCCTGCTCATATCCGGTCCTGTTATTTCGTATTTTTCAACATTTTCTCTGCCGCTTCGCGGACCATTTCAACCGTGATCGATTTCATGCACAAGTGTTCCAACTGGCTACATTCCGGTTTGTCGCATGGAACACAGTCTGCGGTTCCTACGATCTGTATTTCGTTTTCGTATCCGGTTTGTGTCCAGTCCGGATTGTTCGGTCCGAAAAGGGTTATCAGTTTTTTGCCGAGTGCGATAGCGATATGCCTCGGTCCGGTATCATTGGTGATCACCAGATTGGCCTCTGCGATAAAGGATTTCAGTTCTCCCAGCGTAAGCGGCGTATCGGCAAGGCTGTACAGTTTGTTCTTTGCCACGGAAACAATATCTTTGGCTATTTGTTTTTCAGTTTTGTTAGGTGCTACTGAGATCGCGACGGTTGCGTCATAGTTTTCGACGAGCCAGTCGGCTGTCTGGGCAAATCGTTTTGACGGCCAGCACTTGCTGGGTCCGAAGGCTCCGCCTGGTACCAGAACAACAAGCGGTGCTATGGGTGAAAAAATGCTTGGCATTTTTCCCGCGAGGCTGGACAGGTCGCCGTCTTCGAGCAGAAGCTCCAGTTGCATATCGTCCGCTTCACAGCCGAGCAGCGAAGTGATGCCGAGATAATAATTCACCATCGATGCAGCCTTGAACTTGCCGCTTTTTGCCATTGGCGCTTCGATCTTATCTGTCAGGAATATCCCTCTACAGTCACGCGAATAACCGACGCGACGATCTATCCCAGCCAGCATCACTGCAAGAGCAGAACCGAAAGAATTTTTTAAAAGGATTGCTGTCGAGAAGTTTTCTTTTTTGAGCCTTTGGGATAGTTTAAAAATATTCTTGCCCGTATACTCGATCCATTCGTCATTGAAATTACTCGGCGACAGCATCTGTTTGACGGTAGGGCTTGCAAGGAAATATATCCTCTTCGACTCGAATCGTCTTCTGATCGCACGCAAAGCCGGCGTGCAAAGGATCGCGTCGCCCATCGGAGAGGGCAGCCAGACTAATATCTTTTCCTGTTCCATTTTGGTGTTACTTTCGATCTCGCATGATATAAAAAGCAATTGCCATAAGCTGCAGGACGATCGCATATCCGATAGCCGTTTGGACCGCTTCGATCGGTCGTTGATGATCCATCAGGAACCACAGGCTAAGCAAAAGGCAAAAGAGCACGCCGATCTGAACGGCACCTGCGATAAACTTCATCACGGAGAAATCGTCAAACATGTCCGTCCGGCTTTCGCTTTTCAGGTGTTTTAGCATCTCTTCCAATAGTCGATGTGTTTTGCCGCTGTGCACTTCTTCAGGTTCTGCTTCGGTTTTGTCTTCTCTTTCCTGCTTAACTGCCACTGCTTTTGCCGTGTATGTTTTCATCGGACGATCCACTGGTTCCGGCTGATCTGTCTTTTCTATTTCAGGTGTATGATAAGAATGCGTTTTGGGCGGGGTTTCCTTTGCTATGGTTTTCCTGGCGTTTCTGTCGTACATTTTTATTATGTTTACCGCTTCTTTGATATTGACTGCATGTTCGTCCGGGACCGGATCCTGCGGCTTTTTATAGCTCTTGGTTGCAGGCGAGTTTATCATTATTGTCATACATCCCGCTGCTTTGCCAGCGGTGACATCGCGATATGAATCGCCAACCATCCACGATCCCGAAAGGTCGAGATCCATTTCTTCGGCGGCGGTAAGGATCATGCCCGGATTAGGTTTGCGAAGCTCGCTTTCTTTTCTGTATTCCGGTATCACGCCGTCGGGGTGATAAGGGCAATAGTAAATCTTGTCGATATATGCGCCTTTTTGTGCAAGAAGCTGTATCAGTTTCTGATGTATCTGATCGAGCACTTTAACAGTAACGATTCCGCGTGCAATTGCCGACTGGTTTGTGATTATCACCAGCTTATATCCCATTTTTTTGAGCTCGACAAGCGCTTCAACCGCTCCGGAGAGCAGCTTGATCTGCGTCGGGCTGTTAATATAGCCCGGGTCCTCTATCAAAGTATTATCGCGATCGAGAAAAACTGCTTTTTCGCTCATCTTGGCACCTATATAGTTATTTGTCTAAAGATTTCATTTTGTTAATAGTATCTGTCGAGCTTTTTCCGTCGACCAGTTCGGCAAGTACAACTTTACCGCCTCCGGCTTCTACGAATTCTCTTCCGATGACGCCTTTCTCTGCCCAGTCGACACCTTTGACAAGGACATTCGGCTTAACCTGTTTTATAATTCTAAGCGGATCGGGTTCGCTGAACACCGTGATAAAGTCTACCATCTCCAGTGCTGCCAGCACTGCGGCTCTGTCATGCTGGTTATTGATCGGTCGATCTGGGCCCTTTAGAGATGAGACCGAGCTGTCGCTGTTTAGCCCAACGACTACGATGTCTCCCTGCTGCTTGCAAAACTTCAGGAACTCGATATGTCCGGTGTGCAGAACATCAAAGCATCCGTTAGTAAAGACGACGGTTTGTTTCTGCTGGCGGTGGAACGAAAGCAAGTTAAGCAGCATGTCAATTTCGTGTATCTTGCCGGTTTTGCCTTTGTTCTCGGCGATGATCTCGTTGACGATCTCGTCGACAGTAACCGTTGCGACGCCAAACTTTTCGACCTCGATACCGCCTGCGATGTTCGATAGTTGTACCGCGGTCCTAAAGTCACACCCGGCTGCGATCGCAACGGCAAGCATTGCAAGGACCATATCGCCGGCACCGGTTACGTCATAAACGCTTCGCGGAACCGTCGAGATATGCTCGCCGCTGTCTTTGGTCCAGAGATACGCACCTTCCTTGTCCAGGGTAACGACTACCGCTTCTAAGCTGTGTTTTTCGGCAAGTACGTGAGCAGCCTTTTCGGCGTCGGCTATCGTGTTAACGTCAAACCCTACTGCCGTGGATGTCTCTTTGCGGTTAGGTGCTATAAGCGTTGCCTTGGAATACTTCGAGTAATCGCCTGACATCGGCGGATCGACAAGGATTTTTTTGCCGGCTTTGGACGCCAGCTCTATCATTTCGCTGCAAACCTCCGGGCTTAAAATACCCTTGTTATAATCCTGCAAACAAACAACATCGGCATCGGCCAGTTGCGAGCGGAAAGCGCCCAGAACCTTTTCATAAATCTCTTTGCCGAGCGGATCGGTGCATTCGTCGTCGATCCGTAAAAGCTGCTGACGATGCCTGTGCTGTGCAAGCCCGATCAAACGCTGCTTGCTGATAGTGGGCCTGTCGCTTACTTTTATAAGCCCGTTAGTATTGATCCCGGATTTTGCAAGCAAATCCTTGAGCACTTCGGCATTGCGATCGTCACCGATAATGCCTATGCACATCGGAACCGCTCCAAGCGCCGCAAGATCCATAGCAACCGAACCTGCTCCGCCGCAGTTGTATTCGCGGCCGACTACATGCAGCACCTGGACAGGTGCTTCCGGGCTTATACGAACTGCGTCGCCGTATACATAGCTGTCCAGCAGGAAATCGCCCACCAACAGTATCTTCGGCGACCCGAGATTGGTTACTGCTTTTAATAATTTATTGTCCATGGCAACTTCCGTTTAATATAAAACCTTTTCAACAAGCGATTCGATACTGTCGGCGCCTTCTATAAACTCAAGCTCAAGGTCGAGATAAGCGAAAAG
Source organism: Planctomycetota bacterium (assembly GCA_023143375.1). GTDB lineage: Bacteria > Planctomycetota > Phycisphaerae > Sedimentisphaerales > Anaerohalosphaeraceae > JAFGKL01. The sequence goes on along the minus strand of JAGLHQ010000268.1, from coordinate 5,492 downwards.
TATCTCCTCGTCTTTGTTAACATACAGTGTGCTCTTGACCCAGTCCTTTTCCGTAGACAGGATAATATCCGCTCCTAATATCCTCGCCTGTTCGTATATATTGCTAATGTCGCCGTCGGTATAATTATGATGATCGTTAAAAACTTTAGATCCGACCACTCTAAGCCCGAACATCTCAAGCCGATTCAGAAATGCGTTCGGGTTGCCGATACCGCAAAAAGCGAAAATATCTTTTTCTTTAAGCTCGTCGATCGTCAGCGTCTCGCCTTTATGAAGCACCGCGTTGGAATGATGATGATTGGCTTTTGCGATGATCATATCCGGAGCGATCTGACGTATCCTGTTTACAATATCCTCTGTCCGGTCCGTCGACGACTGATCGTAATGTGTAATCACAACCGCATCTGCACGTTTAAGCGATCTTACCGGTTCACGCAGCAAACCGGCAGGCAAGAGCTTACCATACCCAAAAGGGCACGTCGCGTCGATGGCGATTATATCCAGATTACGTTTTAGCTTTCTGTGCTGAAACCCGTCATCCATCACAAGCACCCTGGCACCGAACTCTGCTACTGCCCGAAGCGATCCTCTGTACCGGTTGGAGTTAACGACCACCCTGGCGGCCGGACATGCCTTTGCTAATATCGCAGGCTCGTCGGAGATATTGCCTGACTGCGATTTGTAACCTCGCGTAAGTATCACACAGCGGACATTCTTTTTTGCGATCATATTGCACAGCCATATCACCAGGGGAGTTTTCCCTGTTCCGCCTGTCGTGATATTGCCGACGCTTATCACAGGTACCGCTGTCTGGGCAGACTTGAATATCTTCATCTTATAGCAAAGATTGCGAACTTCCACCGCCAGGCAGTAAACGAACGAGATCAGCCGAAGCAACAGCCTTAAGAGACGTTTTCTATACCCGCCGTCAGAATTCGCTATAAGGTTGCGATAAAAATTTTGATCCAATTTCAATCCTTTTGCAATTAGAAGATCGTAAGCCCTAAAGGCTCTTTATCTTTTCAATGATCGCGTCTGCCATTTCCTGCGTGCCGACTGCGGTAGGATCGTTGCGATCTGCCTTCATATCGTAAGTTACGTCCTTGCCTTCGGCGATAACCATCGCAACAGCCTTTTCAAGTTTTGCCGCTTCGCTGCGCATCTCAAGATGGCTCAGCATCAAGGCACCGCTAAGTATAAGCGCCGTTGGGTTGACCTTGTTCTGTCCCGCGTACTTAGGTGCGCTTCCGTGAGTCGCTTCGAAGATCGCTCCGTCTATGCCTATGTTAGCTCCCGGTGCCATACCAAGTCCGCCGACCAGGCCCGCACAAAGATCGCTTAAAATATCGCCGTAAAGATTCGGAAGCACGATAACATCGTAAAGCTCCGGCTTTTGGATCAGTTGCATGCACATATTATCTACGATACGATCCTCGAACTCGATATCCGGATATTCCGATGCAACATCCCGGCTGACCTCAAGCCACAGACCGTCGGTAAACTTCATGATGTTGGCTTTATGAACGGATGTCACCTTGCGGCGTCCCATCTTTTGTGCATATTCGAATGCGAAACGAACGATCCGCTCGGTACCTTCGACCGAGATAGGCTTTATGCTGATACCCGTCGTATCGCTTATGGGGCGTTTCGAATGTTTGTTGAGCCAGTTTATAAGCTCAAGCGTATCGTCGTTACCTTTTTCGAACTCCACGCCGGCGTAAAGGTCCTCGGTGTTTTCACGAACAACAACAAGATCGATGTCGGAGTACTTGCTGCGGACGCCTTTATAGCTCTTGCAGGGACGAACACATGCGAACAGGTTAAGCTCCTGGCGAAGGTGTACGTTGATGCTGCGAAATCCCGTACCGACAGGAGTCGTGATAGGGGCCTTTAGAGCGACGCCGTTTTTACGGATCGACGCAAGCGTTTCTTCAGGAAGCGGTGTACCCTTGGTTTCCATAACGTCGATACCGGCTTCTGTTATTTCCCAATTAATATCGGCACCGGTCGCGTCGATACAACGACGTGTTGCTTCTGCGATTTCCGGACCGATCCCATCCCCAGTGACCAGTGTTACATTTGTCATCAAAAAATTCCTTAAAAAAGTACAAAACCACTATTTTAGTCATTATTAAGCCCCTGTCAAGGATACTATTGAATATACAAGGGCCCGGTTTTTCAGCAACAATGGTGATAAATGGGCTAAAGCCGTGATTGTGCGGTTCCTTGACGGACAAATAGGGGATGCAAGAATACAAAAGGGCATTTGAAATAAACGAAATTAAGATGTTTGCACCAATGGGCGAATAAAACTGTTATTTGTCTTGGTCCTCGTCGAATAGATCGTCGATAAGGCCGGGATCGATTTCAGCGTTTTCGTCCCCACCGAGAAGATCGTCAAGGTTGGCTTCGATATCTATTTCCGCATCGACATTAATACCATCGTCTGCAACCGTCTCTTGAACAGCGTCGTCGGGTTCGATAGCGATCAGGTCTTCAAGTTCTGCAAGATCCGCGTCATCGCCTGCGTTTCCAATCCCCAACGGATCGTTGAGGTTCGTGTCTTCTTTCGTTTCCGTCATATCTTCGATCACCGGTTCCTCGTCTTCGCTGACAACTTCGATATTAGCGAATACATCACTGCCCCTTGATCGGATCAGGTCGGTCAGGTATCCGGCATCTGTGTCATTGTTTGAGAAAATAAAGACTTTTTCTGCTGAAGATGCGATCAGTTTCCTGTCAGGACTGACATTAAGACACGGACAGCTTATCAGAACATGATCGTATTTATCTTCCGCGGCGTGCACAAGGCTTTTGATATTCATGTGCCCCGAACGGACAAAATTATGGCTTGGCCAGATAAAAAGGTTCTCGAAAGAAGTCTTATAAGGCATCGGCCGTAAGTGTTTCGGGTTTGGCGTATCTTCAAGATCGAAAGCCTTGGCGACAGCATCCCGCCTGACGTCAAGATCGATCAGAAGGCACTTGCTGTCCATTGCGATCTGTATGGCGACCTTAACCGGGATCGACACCGGCAGGGCCTGGCGATCACACGATGCAAAAAGAATACTTTTGCTGTCGCTGTCGTGAACAAGTTTGGTTACATATTCGTATTGGCCGGCGGTGATCTTATGTGATGCCTTTGCTATCGACTTTCCCTTTTTGGGCTTGGGCGGCTTTTTAGCCTTTGCAGGTTTGACAGCCTTTACTTTCTTTTCCTTTTTGGCTTTTACTTTAACTGCTTTCGGTGCTTTGGCAGGCCTGGGCTTTTTCTCTTTTTTAGGTTTGCTTTCTTTCGCCTGAGCCTTTGCTTCCTTTGCCGCAAGCTTCTGCTGTTTCTTTAGCTCTTTGGCACGCTGTTTATCTTCTTTGGAAGGGTTTGCTTTCTTCTCCTTCTTTGGCTTTTCTGTATCTTCGCCCGTCTCCTCCGAGTCTCCTAGAAAAAACCACGCCGCTATCGCACCTACTACGATTACAATGCCGCCTGCGCCAAGCAGAAGTATCTCCTTAGGAACTCCCCACAACGCTAATATGTTTAGTGCTTCCATTATATATTTCCCATTTACCAACTGCTGTCGTGATTGAACTGCATATATAAAATAGCCCAACTGCAAGGCTGGTTCCACAACTCCGAACCACGAACTATGAACTATGAACAAGATATAATGACATTGTCATTATATTTACCCGCAAAAACTCGCCAGATCCCTTGCGACTATTTCGGAAATGATCCGCCGTTGAAGATCATTTACCTCTTCCTGCACAGCCGGCTGCTTTATAACCGTCCTGGAAGTTATTTTTACATCTTTGATCGTGCGATTCGGCAACTCAACGATCGGTATTTTCTTCTTTGTTGCAACGATAGGTTTCTCCGAAAATTTTCTTTCGCTTTGATCGGCTGTGCCGCCGCGCTTTCTTTTTGCTTCGTTTAGCAACGCTCCCATCGATCCCGTAGCTTCCGGGATGACATTTTTCGGTTCCGCTGCTGCAGGAGTTTTTTTCTCGTTGTTTCCGCCGGCTTTTTGCCGTCGGCCCGCTGCCGCTCGCCTTTCATTGACTAAGATACGCTTGCTGAGATCAAGTTTCGGAACTACGTGCTCAGGTTTTGTCTTCACCTCATCGCCGTCTTCACCGTCCACCTCGCTGTCTTCCAGCGTTATCTCAAACGAGCTGCCATCCAGATCGTCATCTTCAAAGATATTTATATCGTCATCGTCGATTTCGATCGGAGCCTCATCGCTGGCACGCAAGATATCGGCCTTGCACTCCAGTATATCGTCATCTGTGTGATTATTTGTGTTGTTTTTGTCTTCCATGTCTTAAATCCTTATATACTCTTGCCCATGTTAACATAAGAAAGGTAGAAATCAAAGGAAAATCGTCGCTTTGGGGCAATTTGACCGAAGATGGCACCGTTTTTCTGTGAAAGGGCTGCGAAAGGCAGAATTGTTACACTCTCAAGCCCCCGGACCTAAGGATAATTGTGTGAAATCACCCGGCCGAAATTCCGATATCAGGTCATTTACCTGTGCGGTCGTCACCGATTTGATCGCATTGACGTCGTCAGCAACGCTTTGGTACTCGCCCAGATACACCCAGTTAAAACCAAGACTTGTCAGCCTTCCCATCGGCTGTTCGCTCTTGATCGTAAGCGCGCTTAGCACCTTGTTCTTGGCCGTTTGCAACTCTTTCTCTGTTACTCCCTTATCGGCGATTTCCCTGAATATCCCGCCGATCCTGCTGAGAACCTCGCTGCTGTTGTCCGGGTTGCACCGGATATAGCTGTAAAGACATCCGACCCCGTCCATCGATTCGAACTGCATACACGCAACTTCTGCAAGAGCGCTGTCAACAAGGCTCCAGAAATAACGCGACCCCGTCGTATCGCCGACGATCATCGCAAGCATACTCATTGCAAACCGCCGCCGATCCTGCATCGAAACGCCATTGCTTATAAGGCAGATATGATCGCGAACAAGCGATTCTTTCCTGGAAAAACTTTTCTCGCCGCTTCCCGCCGACAACTCGCAAACCCTGCCTGCTTCATACTGCTGCCACGCGGAAGACTTTGCTTGCACAAGATCGCACGTCGCATCAAAATCCAGGTTGCCGCAGCATGCCACAACCATATTGTTAGGTGAGTAACGCCGGTTAAAGTATTCACGCATCTGATCGGCTGTGAGTGCGTCGATACTGCCGACCGTTCCGAGAACAGAGTTACCGCACGGATGCCCCTTAAAATGCATCGCCCGGCACCTGTCCATCACATCGAACTGCGGCATGTCCTGATACATTGCGATCTCTTCCTTGATCACATTCTTTTCGATATTAAAATCGTCATCCCGCAGCGACGGACGCATCAGTTGCGACCAAAGATCGGTCACCTCGTCCATATACTCCGGAAGGACCGCTGCATAATAAACCGTATTCTCTTCGCTCGTAAACGCGTTGAATTTTGCGCCAATACGATCGAACGACTCGTTAACCTCAAA
>JAGLHQ010000267.1 GCA_023143375.1 Planctomycetota bacterium | reverse complement strand
CAGGAGATGAGCCGTTACGTGGCCGATGGCGTACTCGATGCAGGTTTCACCGGTTATGACTGGATAAAGGAAAATAATTCGGATGTCCACGAGGTATGCGAGCTTTTATACAGCAAGGCAACCAGCAAACCGACTAAGTGGGTGCTGGCGGTGCCTAACGAATCCGATATTACAAAACCTGAAGACCTGGAAGGCGGAATCATCGCAACGGAGCTTGTCGGAGCTACGAAAAAATATTTCGAAGAAAAGGGGATAAACGTAAAAGTCGAGTTCAGTTGGGGCGCTACTGAAGTTAAGGCTCGGCTGGTAAGCGGTATCGTAGAACTTACCGAGACCGGATCGTCGATAAAGGCGAACAACCTCAGGATCATTGACACATTGTTGGTTTCGACGACTCGCTTTATCGCCAACCGGGACGCATGGAAAGACGATTTCAAAAAAGAAAAGATCGAGAACATCGCAATACTTCTTAACGCAGCGATCGATGCAAAGAGCATTGTCGGAATGAAGATGAATGTAAGAGCCAACGACCTGGATAAGATACTGAAAATCCTACCTTCGGAAAAGAGCCCGACGGTATCTCCGCTTGCGGATAAAAAATTCACGGCTGTCGAGATACTGATCGAAGACTCTGCTGCCAGACGTTTATTACCGGAACTGAAACGAGCGGGCGCTTCCGGGATATTTACCTATCCGCTTAACAATGTTATACACTAAAAACTTGTGAGGTTATAGAAATGTCAGGACATTCCCACTGGGCCGGAATAAAACATAAGAAGGCCGCGAACGATGCCAAGCGCGGTAAGGTATGGAGCAAGATCGCAAAAATGATAATCGTAGCTGCCAAAGCAGGCGGCGGCGACCCCGGACAGAATCTCACCTTGAGATACGCTATCGATAAAGGCAAATCTGCGAACATGCCAAAGGACACTATCGAAAAAGCGATCAAGAAAGGGACCGGCGAACTCAGTGGTGTCAGCTATGAAGAGGTTCTCTACGAAGGCTATGCACCTGGCGGAATAGCAATAATGATCGAAGGGCTTACGGATAACCGTAACAGAACCGGGCCTGAGATCAAAAAGATATTTGAAAAGCGCGGCGGCTCGCTTGGCAGCAGCGGATGCGTAAACTGGATGTTCCACAAAAAGGGCCTTATAGCGATCAAGACAGACGCGATCGAAGAGGACAACCTGATGGAACTGGCGCTTTCGGCGGGTGCCGAGGATATGGAAAATGTCGGCGAGGTTTATGAGCTAACGTGCGACCCTGCCGCTTACGATGAGCTTAAAAAAGCTATTGAAGAAAAAGGGGTGGTAATCGAAGCTGCTGAGCTTTCGATGATCCCAGAGAACACGATCCCGGTAAACAATGCTGAAACAGCAAAAAAGATCCTGGCATTTATCGAATGCTTTGAGGACCACGATGACGTTCAGGAGGTTTATGCGAACTTCGATATCCCAGACGACATCATGGCAGGGCTTGGGAGCTAGATAACGCTTCTATACGTTCTTTTGCGAAAGAATATTCTTTTGCGCTTAGCCTGCTGACTTCTTCTCTTCCGGGATACATTATTTTAAACTGACGGCGGTAGGCATCCTCGATGTCTATCGCTTTTTTATAGCTACGCAAAGCGTCATCGGTTAAATCCAGCTTTTCAGCTATCTTCGCAAACTCAATTCTCAACTCGGCAGAACCGGGATATCGCTTAACAGCGCGGGCTGTCATATCGTAGGCCTTTTCAAGCAATTGGCGTTTTTTATTTTCACTTGAAGCTTTGGCAAGTTTTTCGTAAACCCTGCCAAGGTTTGCATAATTCTTAAAATCGGAATCGTTACGAATAATTGCGAGATCGAAATACTTCGCTGCCTTTTCCAGGACAGCCGTATCTTTGGAGTATTCGTAATCGGCCATCATAACCCTTCCGTTAAGCGCACAGGGCAACGGGTCGAGTTTGTCCAGATCGGCAGCGCGATCGAGCAGTTTGTTTGCATAGCTCATCGGTAAAACAAAGGTTAGCCTTGTTTTCGCACTGGAGCGGACCGGTGGGATAACGGCTATGCTAATGAAGACCACAACAGCCGTGGCAGCTATCAGAGAAACACTGCGACGGGCAGCAGCGGAGATTGAAATTGCAGATCGGTTGCCATTGTTAAAGTCAATAGCAATTAGCACCGCGATCATGGTCCAGAACAGCGTCGATACAGCCGGCTCGAAAATCGCAAAATCGATAAGATTGGCGATCAAAACAGCAATGAGCCCTGCGATGATCGCCGGCTTTAAAGCATACGAAAAACGATCTTCAACCGGGTAGTTCTTAGCTGACAGGGACGTAATGCAAAATGAAATTACGAATATGCCGGCGGGCATGACATATAGAATGAGAATAACTGAGATGATGACAGGGGTGGTATCTCCCAACTGATCCGATCGCACCAACGGCCTTATTAGAAGCAGCGTCATCAACATGGCGAAAACAATAAAAGCTTTGAGTACGGGCGATGTTTCGTCGGAATGCGGAATATCTTTTTCGGCATCCTGCTTTCTGAACAGTGCGCCATAAACAGGAATTGTCACGGCAAGCAGAAAACCGGCAAGACCAAACGGTCCGTACTGTGTTAAAATGCTAAGGACAAAGTTATGCGGATCGCTGACGGTTTCCAGGGCATTGTCCGGTTTAAAATGCGTGTAGTATGTTTTGAAGTTTGCCCCGCCAAGGCCTGTCATCGGTTTTTGAAGGTACATCTTGATCGACGTTGACCAATACTGCCATCTTACGAGCATTGAGTTTCCTCCGGGCAGCGTGCCGTGCGTTTGGCCGTGGCCTGCGACGGCGATAGTTCCAAGAACTATGCAAATAAGAAAAAGGAAAACGATCGGCTTTCTATGTCGGTATATCCAGGACCTGCACTTGATTATCACAATGAAGATTACCATCGCACTAACGCCGGCTGCGAGCGCTCCTTTGCTTTTGGTAAAAACGAGCCCTGTAATAACGACGGCTGTCATAAAACCAAAGCATAGCACCGAAGCTGCGGCGGACCTGTAAGAATGCCTGGCCTTTTCAACGAACATGCCGATCGCAACAAAAGCTGCAAGCAGCAAGAAGGAACCGGTCGAGTTACTGGTCAACAGGAAACCTCGGATGTCCTTTGAAAAGAGGCGGTGTTCGTAAAGGAACTGCTCGAAGGAACCGGTTTTGATCCCACGGGCGGCCAACTGAGCATCGGGGTTGTTCATATAATCCCTTATCATCTCATCGTTGCTTGAAAAGAACTGATCCATACACTGATGGGCCGAGACGGCTCCGAGTGCGATCACGATCAGCAGCAGCAGTTTTATTTTGGCTGTCGAATCCAATATTTGCACAAGCACAGCGGCCATTAATATCGGTGCGGTGATGGTGGCAAAGTCTGTTATGGCTGCACGTTTGTTGGAAGCTGCGAAAACCGCGATGACACCGGCAACGATAAATATGCCTAAGCCTATTTCAATGCCGCTAAAGCGATATCGCGAGCCCTTACGAAGAAAGATGCACACAAACCACAGCAACGCCGAAACAACAAGTACCATAGAAATCAGAAGGCTTATTGCGTCGTTACTCAACGGCTGAAGCGGATTCGTCGGCGGTGTATTGGGGGCCTCGGTAAATGTCGCACGCAAAACAAGAGCACAAAGAGCGGCTGTTAGTATCAGGCCTTCGAGGCACTTTTGCAGCAATGGCTTGCTGATGCCGCCAGCTGCATTGAATTTATTTTCCAATAACTTATCCGTTTTTTCTTTCATTGGTGTTAGAGTAAAAGAATCTGTGTTAAACGTCAACGATTATTATTGTATGCCAAACCTTTTACGAAGTACATCGGGCAGTTCCGCTATAATGTCGAACACCGCCCGGGCATCGTCATGTTCCATCGAGCCGGTTCCGCATGACGGCGTGATCACGGAATGGTCGATGATGACCTGCTTATCGATGCCTTTGTCGGCAAGATTGTCGATCATTTTTTCAAGATACTCTGCAAGCGACTCCGGGTTCTGATCGCGAATCGCAACCGACGTCGGAACCACGCCCCAGGCAAGGAAACCGTCCCGTGCAAAGAGGGTTTTAACCGCGTCGGGATAGAGCGCTATGGTATGAGCATACTCGAAGGCATCGAAGCTGATCAGATCCGCACCTGCATCGATAAGAATGCTCCATTCGGTATTTCCGCAGCAGTGAATGCCCGCAATCGCGTTGTCCTGATGAATTGCATCTACGACTTCGCTTAGCATTGCGACGACATCCGGGCGCGACAGGAATATGTATGTCGATGTTCCATACGCGGTAAGCGCCGGCTCGTCCAGGAAGCATAATACTTTCTTTGCGAACGGCTGAAACTTTTGTATCTGCCATCGGCATTTCATCGCGATCGCTTTTACGATCATGTCGCGGAACGCCTCGTTGTGATATATAAGCCGCTTGTCCTGATCGTTCATCGTAAGCGCAAAGCTGCACGGTCCCGTCGCGTGAACCTTTACGAAATCCAGGTCCGCATTCTTTTCCTTTAATAGTTTTTCGAACGCATAAAGCCCCTTTGCGTAATCTTCGCTTATCGCAAGCGCCGAGCAGTCGCCGGTACCGTCGTCGGGATCCATCGCCAACAGGTACGCTTCGTAAAACTCTGCAAGCTCGGTGGAAAAGTCTCCTTCGGTATCGAAGTATGTTCTGTTCTGGGCTGTGTCGATGATCATTCGCGGCATACCTTCGGAGTACTGCGGACACATCTGTTCGACAAGACCAAGTCGCGGCAACTGGGGCCAAAGAGGTGCTGCCGATAACTTTTCAAAGGAAAGCTGTGCTGCTTTATCGGGATCGGTAAATGGCATCGAGCCGATAGCAGTTGCCAAAAACGCCGGTATAGAAGACATAAAAAACCTTTCGTAAATCACTTGTAACCGTTAATCGTTTTCCTGTTAATCATTCTAAGCTCTTTTTTTGACAGGATAACAGGATGACTATAATTCTTTCACTTTTCGTTTTACTTCTACTTTATTTTCGGCAAAATTCAGGATCAGGCCAACCGGCTTGTTGGTACTAACGAGATAATTCACCAATTGAATTTCATGTGCCTTAATAATTTTACTAACTGATTTTAGTTCAACCATGACTGTGTCGTTGACAATAACATCGGCAACAAAATCACCAACAATCTGTCCTTTATAACAGACTTTCAAAGGCTTCTGGGTCTCAACATTTAAGCCAATATCCGCTAATTCTATTAACATACATTTTTCGTAGACTGACTCCAGATAACCGTATCCCATTTTGTTATAAACCGTATAGGCACAGGCAATGATCTTTTCTGTCAGTTCGCTATGCTGCATTTATTACCTTACGCAAGTTATGATATTTCTTTTAGATTAACATGATTATTATTTTTTTTATCTATATCCTGTTATCCTGTCAAATTTCCGTGAGCGGTTACAATCAATTAAATAATCATCGCAGGACAATATCAAAAGCTATACAGTTAATCGTCCGATGGCGATCTGGAAGTCATCTCAAGAATAGCTATCATCAGCAATATCATAACCGTTTGTGCAAAGATAAGGCACGCACCGAAAAGATCGACCTGATAAAGAAACACCGCGCCGACACATGTGCAAATAGTAGCAAGATAAAGCGTAAGGGTCGTCTGGGTATCTGTAAGCCCCCTTCTCTTTATCCTGTGCGAGAAGTGCTGCGTATCGCCTACGAACGGGCTCTTTCCCTGCGAAAGCCTTAAAATAGTTACGGAAATAAAATCGTAAAGCGGAACAGCCATCACCACCAGCGGCATAAAGACAGCATAGATGCCGCTTTCATAGGCCTGGTTGTAGTATGTCGTTTTGAGCGTCAGCAGCGCAACAAAAAAACCTACCACCAGCGAGCCGCTATCGCCCATGAATATTTTGGCAGGCGGAAAATTGAAAATCAAAAAGCCAAGCAAGGCCCCGATAAAGATAAGTGCGACGCTGCCGATAAATATCTGTCCCGAAAGAGCGGCGGCAGTAAAAAGGACGCTGGAAGTTATAATAGCGACCCCCACCGACAAACCGTCCATGTTGTCCAGAAAATTAAACGCGTTGATTATAAGAACGATCCAGAAAACCGAAAGTGCCGTCGTCACAGCCTGGTTTTCAATAAATAATTCGACACGTATATCTGCAAAGCGGGCAGCGATGAAAGCTACGGCAAACTGAACGATGAGCTTAAAGAAAGGGCCAAGATGCTTCTTGTCATCGATCAAACCTACTACATGTAAAACCGTTGCGCAAACCAAAACTATTATCAGCGATCCGAGCCTGGCAGCAAACCCTTCGACATGAATGAGGACGGACGAATCCAGCCATGAGAAAAGCGATGTGTCCAGCAAATACTTGATCGTTACTATCGCAGATGCGAGCATAGAAGCGATGGTGACAAAGATCGCCACGCCGCCGCCTAAGGGGACTATCGTTTCATGAAACCGATCCCGCTTGGGACGCGCCACGAAATTCGTCTTGATGCTATACATCCTCACTATAGCGGTCAGGACGGCCGAGAGAACGAATGCCCCTAACAGCAGCACGATTGCAACGATTACAAGAACGGGCATATCTAATCCTTTTTTCTAATCTCTCTTAACTGTTCGACAAGTCTTTCGCGAACGCTGCTTAAAAACCCATGATAGCGGTCTTCCTTAAAATCCGGGAACGTATAGCTAAAGCTGTTCCAGACGCCCTTGCAGTAACTCAGCGTAAGCTCGGCATACATATTATCGCCGATATAGATACGATGGGAAAAATTTTTCGTAGACGCCAGGATAAGTTTTGACGGCTCGATTATTCCCGGATCGAGGTTTATAGGCCTTGGAAGGTCTGCGCCCGCTATTTTGGCAAGTTTTTCTTCGAGCTTGTTTGACTTTATTTTTATCGGCGCCAGCCTGCCCGGATCGATAAGTTTTTCAAAGCTTAGAAACTGCCTTAAGATATTTTCGCCCGCTTCGTCCTTATAATAGCCGGTCTGCGTAAACGGATACACCTGGCTTTCCATGTCGGTCGCGCCAAACTTATCGATAACCGCTTCGCAGGCAAGCTGCAAACACTCCTGATCGGCAGCCAAAATGCCCATGATAAGCTTAACAGGATCGGGTTTTTTGATTTCCCACATAATTCAGTTTTCAGTTCGGAGTTCAGAGTTCGGAGTCATCAGGCATCCAACTTCTCTTTTAATGAGTTAACGATTTTTTCGACTTCGTCAGCGGCTAAGTCTACAGTGACCTTGTTTGCATCTTTTTCGGTGCGAAGTTTTATCTCGACGTTTCCGTCTGCGATGGATTTTTTGCCGATAGTGACCCTGACCGGGATACCCAGAAGGTCGGCATCTTTAAACTTAACGCCGGGCCGAACGTCGGCGCGATCGTCGATAAGAACCTCAACGCCCTTTTCAAGCAGCCGGGCATAAACTTTTTCGCCGGCAGCTTTGACATCGTCGTCGTGGCCTGCAAGCGTAATAATAACTTCCCACGGAGCTATGCTTATCGGCCAGATGATCCCGTTGTGATCGTTACCAAGCTCGATGGCAGAGGCCATGATCCGGTTGATTCCGATACCGTAACATCCCATAAGGCACGGAGCCTCTTTGCCGTCGGCGCCGAGGAAATTAGCGCCGAGTTTTTTGCTGTACTTTGTGCCAAGCTTAAAGACCTGACCGACCTCGATACCGCGTTT
>JAGLHQ010000266.1 GCA_023143375.1 Planctomycetota bacterium | reverse complement strand
GCGTCCCGATGGTAATGGTATTCGGACGCACAAACCCGTCGCGGGTGGGCCCGTACAAACGTCTCGATGCGTCAGCAGCCGTCGATGCTTTCACCCGCGGTCCGAAGATAGAAAGTTCCGATCCTGCGCATGCTGTGGAAAATGTCAGCACCGATATGGTTCTGGAAAAGATCGAAACACAACTGAAAAAATAATTCAGGAAACCGCCAAGTGGTGATAACAAGAAAACATCGTCAGCAGGTTAAGAAAAACGTAGTCGATTTTGTAAAGTTCCGCGTTCTTCACACCGACGATTCGCCACATCGGATCGCCCTTGGCCTTGCCCTTGGAATATTCGTCGCATACATGCCGCCGGTGGGTTTCCATATCGTTCTTGCTGCGCTGCTCGCATTTATTTTAAGGGCCAATAAGTTTGCCGCTTTAACAACTGTGTGGTTCAGTAATCCTTTTACTTTCGTCCTTATTTACTACCCGAACTATTATTTAGGAAGGGCGATGCTCGAATCATTGGGCCTGAGACATGCAAGTAATGTAACAGATCTCTCGGCGATATTTAACGAGACGTTTTCGTTCGGTAGTTTTATTACAAGTTTTTACACTCCGCAATTCTGGTCGTCTCTCGGTTCAATCCTTTTGCAAACGGGTTTTGAAATGTTCATCGGAGGTTTGATCATTGGCAGCGTATTAGCTTTGGCAGGATATCTGGTAGCCGTAAAATTCATAATCTGGTACAGGCTGCATCATCCACATAAATTACATGATTGCACTGAGAGTAATCACTTATAATAAGGGGTGTTTTTACTGATCTTTGCGGGTTCTAGGTATTTTTCTTTTCGGTAATCAGGTCTTTCACTGATTCACCCCCACCCCTTTTTTGCCGATATACAGACAATAGTTTGATTTAAGCACGAGTCTAATATCGGAGTTTTTTGTATGAATAGTGCGACAGTCCAGGCCAATGAGGAAGAAGTTTTAGCTGAGGATATAATACGTTACGGAGTGACGACTGTTAAACGCGACACACCTGTATATCAGGCCATCGCAACATTAGTCGAAAAGCAGATCACTGGCCTGCCGGTAGTAGACGACAAGATGCACATCAAGGGGATCATAACAGAAAGGGATGTCATGCGACTGCTCTACGAAAAGCATACAAGCGCAGGCATCGTCGAAGAGTTCATGACAGAAAATGTCGTTAGCTTTGACATAAAGGATCGACTTTCAGATGTCTGCAAAACTCTTGCAAATAACGGATTCAGACGAGTCACGATCACACACGGCAAAAAGCTCGTAAGCATCATAAGCAGGGCCGATCTTATTCGTGAACAAACCAGAAAATTTCATCAGTACGACATGACGCAAAAAGAAACCGTCACCGCCAAGGATTTCATGAAGCAGGGACTTGTTACAGTTTCAAGAGATACGTCGATATATAAAGCGATAACACTGCTTGCAGAGAACAAGGTAACAGGGTTGCCCGTAGTCGATAAAGATTTCAAGGTCGAAGGCATAGTAACCGAAAGGGATTTCCTCAGGTTAATGCACACCCCGGGTTTTCAGCCGGGCCCAGTCGAAGACTACATGACAACAGATGTTAAATCCTTTACGCGAGACGATACGCTTTACGACATCTGCGATTGCCTTATCGAAAACGACTTTAGACGCGTCCCTATACTAGACGACGGCAGACTCGTTGGTATCGTAAGCAGATTCGACATCATCGACACGATACTAAGATACAACGCATCCCTCTTCAAACGAAGATCGACCGACGCTTAATACTTGCGCCACGTCGGGTGGCACGGTCAAGTTTACTTGGCCGTGTTGTCACAGAACCACGAGTCGCGATCCACGAAACAACCTCAATGCTTCTCCAAGGTATTTCCGTCTGAATACGTCCTAAAAAACCGCTAAAAATATTCCAATATGCGAATTCAGGGCCTATATTACACCTGTTATCATCGTTTACAGCGGTTTGTCGAGCGCTGTTTTTTTTTAATATATGCAACTTTAAGATTCAACCACCTCGTTTATAAGCCGATGAGTTAAACAGAGCAAAGGTTACATAGGGGAACCGTTATGAATAATTTGGTTGAGCTTAAATCCGGCAAGGCGAAGATTACCGCAGAAGATATCATCAGCTACGGTGTGATGACTGTAAAATGCGACACGCCGATATATCAGGCGATAGCCACTTTGGTAGATAAAAAGATAACCGGATTGCCGGTTGTCGATGAAAATATGAACATCAAGGGGATTATTACCGAAAAAGATGTTCTCAAACTCCTGTACAAGACTCATGCAGGCGCAGGGATCGTCGAAGAGTTCATGACCGATCGGGTGACCAACTTCGATACACATGATTCGCTTGTAGATATTTGCAGGTCGCTTACGACTAATGATTTCAGGCGGGTTACTATTACAGAAAAGAACAAACTCATAAGCGTCATAAGCAGAGCCGACCTCATAAGAGAGCAAGCTAAAAAACTGCACCAGTTCGATATGCCGCAAAGAGAATCTGTCTCCGCTAAACAAATCATGAAGAAGGGGCTTGTTACGGTTTCAAGAAACGATTCGATATATAAGGCGGTTGCGTTGCTCGCAGAAAACAGGATCACGGGTCTGCCGATCGTCGATAAAAACGACAATCTTGAAGGCATTGTAACAGAGAAGGATATCTTGAAAGTTGTTTATGATCCTGAGGCAAAGCTGGGGCCGGTCCAGGAATATATGACCTCAGAACTCGTTTCGTTCAAACGCGACGATTCGCTTTACTCGATATGCAAATGTCTCATCGACAACACCTTCAGAAGGGTGCCGATTCTGGAAGAAGGCAAGCTCGTAGGGATCATAAGCAGGACAGACATTATCGATGCGATACTAAGGTACAATGCATCGATCTTTAGACGCAGAGAAACAGACAGTTGATACTTGTGACATGTCGGGTGGGCAAATTTTTTGCCCATGCGGTTATTCTTATCACGATTACGAATACTATCTCCAACCCTGAAAGGGTTAAATGGTTAGCCAAGCGTAACCCTGGCGACAAGTCACAAACAAACCCTTGCCATGAAGGGGTTTTTTTATGCATTTAACTTTTAACCCAGATATAATATTCTACGAAACAACCTCAACGCACCTGCTGCAAAGATCGGGATGTTTTTCGTCGCTTCCGACGCTCTCCCAATAGTTCCAGCACCGATCGCACTTGCCAAAGCTGCACTTTTCAGCTTCGATCTTAAACTCGTCGCCTTCAACCAGCTTAACTTCGCTAACGATACAAAGCGCCGCAAAGGCAGCGGCACCGATATTGTTGACGAGTCCTGCAAGTTCTGCGTCATTTAATGTGATAACCACCGAAGATTCCTGATTGCTTGCGATAGCTTGTTCCTGTCGCAACCCTTCGAGTTTTTTCATCACCTCGTCACGCAGTTGCATGATTTTGTCCCAATCGGCAAGGGCGTTCTTATAGTCTATCGCCTCATCGACCTGCGGCATTATCGCAAGGTGAACCGTCTCGACCTCTTGTGACTTATTCTTCATCGCCGCCCACGCCTCTTCCGACGTATGTGCCAGAACCGGTGCAAGCATCCGTACGAGAGCATCGGTGATTCGCTGCATCGCAGTTTGTGCGCTGCGCCTGCTCGCGCTGTCCTTTCCGTCACAGTAAAGACGGTCCTTAAGCACGTCCATATAGATGCTGGACATCTGAACCGTGCAGAAGTTGTAGATCAATTGAAAAACGCGATGGAACATAAAGTTATCATACGCGTCGTGTACCTTGTCGATCAGTTGCTCAAGCTGCTCCATCGCCCATTTATCTATTGCAGGCATATCGTCATAATCGACGCTCTTGGACGTATCAAAATCGTCAATGTTGCCAAGCAGATAACGCAGCGTGTTGCGTATCTTTCTATACGCGTCCTGCAGCCGCCCGATAAGCTCGTCGCTGCAACGCATATCTTCCTGATAGTTCACGCTCGATACCCACAGACGCAGGATGTCGGAACCGTACTTTTCTATTTCTTCCAGGGCGCTTACATAGTTACCCAGAGATTTCGATTGTTTCATACCGTTTTCATCGACGGTAAACCCATGCGTCAGCACTGCCTTAAACGGCGCCTTCTGTATCGCGCCCAATGCCGGCAAAAGAGAGAGTTGGAACCACCCGCGATGCTGATCGGAACCTTCCAGGTACAGGTCAACCGGCACGTCCCAACCCGCAGCGTCTGCTACGCTGTGCCAGCTGCATCCGGACTCGAACCACACGTCGAATATGTTTTCTTCCTTGTGCAGATCGTCCCAGCTAAACCCTTCCGGAAGCTGAAACCCTTCGCCCAGTAATTCCTGCGGCGTATCCGTAAACCAGCTATTCGAGCCTTTTTGCCCGACGTGTTCGGCAACCGCAAGCACAGATTCTTTTGTCAGCAGGCTCTTACCGTCGGATGTTACGAACGCAGGTATCGGAAGTCCCCAGCTTCGCTGCCTGCTGATGCACCAGTCAGGACGGCTCTCAAGCATACCACGGATACGTTTTTCGCCCCAGTTCGGGATCCACTTTACATCCCCGATCTGTTCCAGGCCCATCTGTCGAAGGCTCTTTCCGCCGGGGATTTCTTTATCGACACCAACGAACCATTGCTCCGTCGCACGGAAGATAACCGGCATCTTGCTACGCCAGCAATGCGGATAGCTGTGCGTAAGTTCCTTCTCAGAGACCAGCAACCCGATGCTGCCAAGGTGTTCGTTAACTTCTTTGTCAACGCTCAGCACGTTTTTGCCCTGTAACCACATAGGCACCGTCATGTCATAAGTACCGTCATCCAGCACCGGCGAGTAGATATCAAGCCCGTAAGCCATCCCCGCAAGATAGTCATCCGCACCGTGCCCAGGAGCGATATGAACGATACCAGTCCCGTCCTCGGTCGTCACATACTCGGCATTGATCGCAAAGTGTGCATCGCTCTCGGTCGGATTATCTTCCACGAACGGATGATCGTACCGAAGCTTTTCAAGCTCGCTGCCTTTAACACTTCCGCTTACGGTATATTGTCCTTCTTCGAGACCAGCCGATTTCGTAACAGCCTCGATACGCGACTCGGCGATGATCGACGTGAATTTCTGATTGTTTAGTTCATAGCTTATGCTGACATAGTCCAGCCGAGGATGAAGCGCCACCGCAAGGTTCGCTGTCAGCGTCCACGGCGTAGTCGTCCAGATCATAAAGCACGGCGCACTCTCCGGATCGCTGTAAAGACCAAGCTCGCGTAGCTTCGCTTTCGATCCTTCCTCGGTTATAGGAAAGTTCACATACACGCTCGATGAGACCACGTCCTGATACTCAAGCTCCGCATCTGCCAATGCCGTCTCGCACCCGATCGACCAGTGAATAGGTTTAAGTTGTTTATAGACCAGGCCGTTTCCGACCAGTTCTGCGAATATTTCAAGAATACCTTTTTCATATTGCGGTTTCAGGGTCAGGTACGGATTTTTGAAATCGCCAAATATACCCAGCGACTCAAACTGTTTTGCCTGTAGTTTTACAAATTTGCCCGCGTACTTTTGACACTTCTTCCTGATCTCCGGCTTGCTCATTGTTTTTGCACTTTCGCCAAGCTCCGCCATTACTTTTACCTCGATCGGCAAGCCGTGGCAATCCCAGCCGGGCACGTACGGCGCATTGAAACCGGTCATAGTTTTATATTTGACAACGATGTCTTTCAGAACCTTGTTGATCACGTGTCCCATGTGGATATCGCCGTTGGCGTAGGGCGGGCCGTCGTGCAGGATATATTTTGGGCTGTCCTTGCGGGCTTCCTGTATAGTCTCATACATCTTCGATTTCGCCCACGCCTTACGCTGAGCAGGCTCACGCTGAACCAGGTTAGCCTTCATACCAAAGCTCGTCTTTGGCAAGTTCAGTGTATCGCGAAAACCTTTTTTCTTCTTCTCAGACATCGTAAATCCTCATTTCCTTAGAATTAATTCACTCATAATACGTAACAATTCTCATTCCGTCAACCAATATCGCGTTTTTGCTTCCTCAAATCCGTCTGGTGTCACAGCCAAACACTATAAAAATATAAATCAGCCCCAGCCGTAAGGCTGGATTCTGTACAAAATAGTGCCGACTTATAACCCCGAAGGGGTTAAATATAACAGCCCAGGGTCAGTCGTAGGATGGGCAGATTTTCTGCCCATGCGGTTTGATGCGTCCCTCTTTGTCATCCTGAGCGTAGCGAAAGACCTATTTAATAAGAAAAATTCCATAACCCCGAAGGGGTTAAATATAACAGCCCAGGGTCAGCCCGAAGGGCGCCACCCTGGGTTAAAAGCGTCGGCTCCGCCGACCTCCACGCGATGAAGATGACCTCTGGTCTTCCTCATCGCCTGCGAAGCAGCACCGCAGGTGCTAAAATGTTCCGAACCCCGAACTACAAACTCCCAACTGGCTTGGCCAAAGCCAGCCCACAAAAAAAGGCCCTTTGAAGCTTGCCGCTCCAAAAGGCCTGTTAAATTTGTTTCAAGCTTTCCTCAGAGCGGTTTCGCGATTTCCCCTATAATAATAATGCCGATGCGCACCATCAGTGCCGACGTGTCCACTTCCATATTGTTATTAAATCCGCTCATAACTTCTTTTAATACCTCATGCGCCCGTATTAGTCAAGCACATTTTACCATTTTGTCATCCCAGCGAAAGCTGGGATCCATTGTAGCGACACCCTGTGCTTATTCGTACCGGCCGCTTCGTGATCGCTACCAATCCTTTTGTCCTGGAGACATTTCCGGGTGCGACAGATGACGATACTGGCTGTTGTCCAGTGCCTTCTTTATTTCATCGAAAGTGCTTTGCCCGTGGAAGGGCGATCTTTTTGAAAACGGCGACAGCATCCGGTTTAGCCATTGCGTGCGCTTAAGCTGTTTTGGCGTCAGGCGTCTGACCCATGCCATGATCGATTTTGACCAGCTTGCAGGTTTGCTAAACCATAGCGTCCGTTTGCTTTGGGTTGGGATTATTTCATTGGCCCAGCCGATAATTTTACCAAACCACGGAGCAGTTCTTTTGGTATTTGGTTTGTTGTTGCCGAACATGCTTGGACGAAGTGCCTGCGAATAACGTTCCAGGGATGATTTTCGATTTAGTAAACCCATGTTTAGCTCCATATACATAAAAGCGGCGTATCGATGCCTGGTCCTATAACTCCCCAACTATATCTTCGACACAATAGGGCGTTTCTTTACAGCTTTTGTATCGGCCCAATGCCCCCCAAGATGAGCCTGTATATTCATAAACCGCTTTAAAGCATGTTAAACAGGTTTATAGGGTGGTTTTTGAGACGCAAAAAGTCCGATAAAATTTTCAGTAAGATACCAAAAAAAAGACCCTAAAACCCCCAAAACAGCCCTTCTAGCGGACAGCCCGCAGCATACAGCCGATAGGACAAGCACGAAACCCCGATCCATCGAAACCCCCTCCGAGCATCCAATACCCGGCCACCGACTTTATCATTTAAGCCTGTCTAAAAAATTGCTTTTCTCGGTGGCCTCCGTACTCTCTTTTTCCTCTGTGGCAAAGTTTTTCTTTTATTTGTTAAAAAACTATAAAACAATTTGACTTGTTCTGTTTTAGTGTATAATATGTATTGACCCAGCAGGGTCAAGTCAGGTCAGCAGACCAAGTTCAGATCAGAAGATCAAGTCCGTAGGATGGGCAACTCGTTTGCCCATGCGGAAAAGGCGGCTCTTTGAAAATAAAAAATAGACACTAAAAAACAGTAAATTGAAAACTACCCCCATTTTTGAATCAAAAACAGACTTTAGTGCGTTTAAAGC
>JAGLHQ010000265.1 GCA_023143375.1 Planctomycetota bacterium | reverse complement strand
TTCTTCACGGTGATCTTGTCTCCAATTTTCACTGTAAAGTCGGCAATATCGACCTTTCGGCCATTGACATGTATGTGGCCGTGTGCGATTAACTGCCTGGCCTCCTTACGGGAAGACGCAAAATTCAATTTATAAACCACATTATCGAAACGACGCTCCAAAAGTTCCAGCAGAACCTCGCCCGTATTGCCTCTTCTGCGTTCCGCACGGCGGAAATAAAGCATGAACTGCTTTTCACCCAGCCCATAAAATCTTTTGACTTTCTGTTTCTCGCGAAGGCGAACACCATAATCACTATGCCTGCCCCTGCGCCAACCGTGCATACCGGGCGCCATATTGCGCTCCCGACGTTCGATCGCACACTTACCCGTTTCGCAACGCGGCCCCTTAAGCATAAGTTTCATGCCCTCACGGCGACAGTGCTTGCAGGATGAACCAAGATAACGTCCCATACAAAACCAACTTTCTATTTCATTCAGTCAAAATTATTACTTAAAAACCAAACCTGAAACGGACCTCAAAACCACGGCCCGATACAAAAAACCATTCTCATCCGCCCGGAACTTTTCCGGCACGAATCCAGCCTATACTCTCCTTCGCTTTCGCGGACGACAGCCATTATGAGGTATCGGCGTGATATCCTCGATCGAAGCTATCCGAAGCCCGGCCTGCTGAAGAGCCGAAATCGCCGACTCACGACCGGAACCGGGACCCTTGACCTTGATCTCGACCTCGCGAACACCGTGACGCATCGCAGAACGGGCACACTTCTCGGCGGCCCGCTGGGCCGCAAAAGGCGTGCTCTTGCGAGAGCCCTTAAAGCCGACCGTGCCGCCGGAATCACGGCAGATCGCGTCGCCGTCCGGATCGGTAATCGTTATCAGCGTATTGTTAAACGTCGCCTTGATATAAACTATCGCCTTGACTACGTTTCTTCTGATTTTTCGTCTGGTACTCTTTGCCATTGTAAATTATCCAATCACCTCAAAAATACAAATCACAGGTCCGACTTAACGCATTTCCTTAACGCCCTTCTTGCCGGCGACCGTCTTCTTCTTACCCTTACGGGTACGTGCGTTGCTCTGCGTCTGTTGTCCGCGAACGGGCAGGCCACGCCTGTGACGAATGCCGCGGTAACAGGCGATATCCCGCAGACGCGCGATATTCTGCGATATCTGGCGACGAAGCTGGCCTTCGACAATAAACTCGCGGTCTATTATCTGCGTTATCCGACTGACTTCATCTTCGGAAAGCTTGCCCGCTTTGACATCGTCTTCGATCCGGGCCTCTTTCAAGATCCGCCTGGCCGAGAACTTGCCCACTCCGTGGATATACGTAAGCGCTATCCACACCGACTTATCATTTGGAACATCAACACCAACTATACGCGGCATAACAACTCCTGTTAACTGCTCTCACTAAAAACCGTAAATCTTATGCAAGACATGCACATCCTCAGCCCTGCCGCTGCTTGTGACGCGGATTCGCCGAACAGATCACGCGAACCACACCCTTGCGACGAACGATTTTACAATTCTCACAAATTCGTTTTACAGAACTTCGAACCTTCATAATCTCACCGTTTATTCAGAACGTGATATTTTGTTTTCAAACCTTAATTACGCAACACGATACGACCGCGAGTCAAGTCATACGGACTCATCTCAAC
>JAGLHQ010000264.1 GCA_023143375.1 Planctomycetota bacterium | reverse complement strand
AGTCTACTATTGACCCATGGAAGATGAAAAAGCACAGTAAGCAGCATATTACGAAGAGTTTCGAGGCTTAAAAAACATGACAGAAAAATTAAAAGCCAGATAAGGAAAATACAAGACAGCATTTATAAGGGTCAAAGGCAGACTTGACCCCTTTTTCTCTCCCATCTTTCGTCCTAAAATTCGTTGCGATCGATCCTATCCCTCTCAATGTCGAATATATAGGGTGTTCCTTTAAAGCCCAACGCAAGCATTTCCTCTGGGGTTCGCAGAAAACGGTTTGCGTTGGAATTAAGACCGCTCAGATAGGCCTGAACGAGCTGTTCGGTCATCTCCGGCCGGAAGTTGAAGTCGGGATCCAACGCCTCTTTTGGTACTACATCCCCCATTGGATCGTTCTCGTCAAAGGGATAAAGGCGCTCAAGACGTTCAACAACTCGCTCCCGCCACTTACGGAAGGGATTAGGATCGGTCATGACATGCTCTGCAACGTTTGAGGCGTGATCTGAACTCTCGGCTACATCCAAACACTCATACGCGTCCGCGCGGGCTTCAAGAGTAAAGATGATCGCCAGCGAGAGAGCACCCCGAATTGGTCCGAGCCAATATTCATCGGGCGGCTCCCACCAGACTGCATACCAAGGATCTACCAAGCCTGCCCAGGCTGCCTCCATGTGTTCATGCGGAACTGGATCGTTGGAGACGGCATCGTATCTGTAAGTAATCCACTCGCCGCAGGCAATCGTGAATGCGATGTTTGCCCGATACGAGATACTTGACATTCGCTCATGGAACGTATCAGTCTCTGACTCATAAATGTCCTCGAGTTTCCAGTCGTCCCACTCGTATCTCAGCATCACATCTCGTATCTCAGCATCGCGGATGTGTCTTGGAGTTGATAGAGGCATAAGTTTCTCTCTTTAGGGTGTTTAAATTGGTCTATATCCTAATAAGGAGTTCCCTTAAAGCCAGCCTTCTGCATTTCCTGTGGAAATCGCAGGTACGGATTTTTTCGGTAATCAAGGCTCTTTAGATAGCGGTCGATCAGCTTTGCCGATATCTCTGGTTTGAAGTCGAAGCTTAGATCAAGCACCTCCTTTGGAACAGGAATTCCAGTTGGTTCATCATCATCGACGGGATAGAGCTTCGTCAGCCGATCGATCGCTTGATTGCGCCACTTCCGAAACGACTTGACGTTGGGAATCACATGTTCCACCAGGTTGGCTATGCATACCGCCTCTGGCGAAGCGGGTTCCTCGTCCATGGCGGAATTCACGGCCTCGCTGAGGACACTCGCCGTAGCGCACATAGGCCCGCGGACTGGGCCCTGCCAATTCGCCCACAGGAGATTCTCCCCTGGGTTGTCCTTGGGCTCAATGTAGTGCCAGTCCACGACAGCGGCCCAGATAGCCTCAATATAGTTGAAGAGCATATGGTCATCTGAGTGCTTACTCATCCGCCACGCAACCCACTCTGCAAAACCTGCAGCAAGAGCCACCGTTGCACGAAAGGACAGCTTCGAGATTCGCACCTCAAGCCTGGGCACTTCTTTGTCATACATCAACTCAGGATCGTCGTCGTCCCAGTCATGCTCTAATAGCACATCAACGATGCCCGTTTCTACAATATACTTCGGGATCAGATTTGTCATTTTTTTACCCTTCCCCAATCTGCCATGAACGACTTTGCCAGATCGCGTTGGTTAAAATCCAATTGCTACTTTTTGCAATTGTGCTCTGTCGGTTTCTTATTATCATCTGTGCAGAGCATTATCTTCAGACCACACTTTGCCGCAGCACAAAGCATCCTTTTACAATGAGGGCACGGCATTGTTTTGCAATTGTTCGACCCGGATGGCTTGTGCTGTATTCGCAATACAAGGGTTCCGCCAACATTCGCGCCTCTCATCCTAAACAGCCTCTCAACAATCTTGGACTCAGCGTGTGCCCTCGGTCCCTGATTTCTGTGGCGACCACGTTTTATGTTCTTACCTCTTAAGTCATTTTTTGCATCCCGACAGAGCTTTGATTCTTGGTACTCGTCGCCGCTTTTTTCCAGATACCCATTCGCCATATTGCTTTTGTTTTTTCCTTCGAGTCTATGGCTACATCCATGGATCCGGTATCCAGGTCCACTTGGAGGATTATAATGAGCGGTTACGAGCGTCTTGCCTGGAGGGAGTGTCTTCCGGATAGGATGAATTTTTTCTTGGACTTTTTTGTTCTCCTTCTGCAGTCCCTTACAACTGACCTTCCGCGCCACCTTGTTAAATCTGCCACCATTAGCAGTTACAGCACCGCCTCCACTCCCATGATTGTGGGTAGTCATGTCGAGTTGGCGGGTGACGTTCTTCCCCTCAAACTTGACATCCATCGACCATCTGGCGTGTTGCATCTTGCCAGAGATCGTGTGTGAGATGATGTTCATTCCAAAGTTGCGCGTGGCAGCCTCGTTGCCCTTGCTTTTCTTGTAGTCGGATTTATTTTTTATTCCGGCTTGCTTTCCACCAATCATGACTTTCTTGGTACCGCTGTTCGTATCAGAGCCCATGGAGAAGTTCGGGTAGGGGATTGGCACCGGCCCTGCAGGTGGAGACGGTGGAGACATGCATACGTCTGGCATAGATCCCATTGATCTATTACTGTCCTTCTTAGCAGATATCTCATGGCCGTTGGCGTAAACTTCACTCATCAGCCTGTGCCCCCGACTTCGAATTTCGCAACAATTGCAGCCCGCTCGCCATCATCATTTCCGAAATGGCATAAAACAACATCGCCAGGCGCATACTCGTGTTGGCCTGCATGTAGTGCTACTGATAGAACACACGGGCCGATAGCAGCGCCGACTTCACCAAGGTACTCGATCGAGTGCCATAGGTCGAAGAGTTCCTTCCGGCTTCGACCATGCTCAAACCGCATCGCGGCCAGCAACGCCTCTTTGAACTTGTAGTGCTCTCCGTTTATATCGGTTATGCGATACGACACGTCAAAGATAGTCAGTCCGGACTCGGCTAATGCATTTCCGACCGCCTTCGTCATTCCATCACCGCGCAACGGGTCTTCGGAATCGATGGTCGCTGATTCTCGAGCCATACCCATTCCGAGTATGCTGAGCTGACAGTTCTCACTGCTCATAGCGGGTTGTACAAGTACGGCTGTCCCAGCCTCTCCAGGAATGAACCCGTTCGAGTTGCTTGTCGTGAGCAGACGGAGTCGATTCATGTAAACCTCTACCAGCTCCTGATGCAAGAAGCTGTCCACACCGGCAACGATGCAATGCGATACGCCTTGCTCCGCCACAAGGCGTTGGCTTACGTTGAGACCCACCACCGCAGAGACTTGCCCTCGGGGTATGACCACTGAGTCTGGGTGGAGCGGAGTTTCGAGGCGGAGTGAGATTTCGTCTAAGATCTGCTTGTCGAGCTGATCATTACGCATTGGGCGATCGGTTGCCGCCACGCCCAACAAAATGGGGATTTGGTCAGCAGGAGTTGGCCCAGCAGCGATAAGACACTCGTGAATCGCGGGGGCCACGAGGTCCGCCAGCTTTTCGAGTCCCTCCCACCACTGAGGGAGTCCAACTTTCGCCCCGCTCAGATACTCGCCGGCTTCGTAATCCCAGAGGTTCACTTCCTTTATACCACTTATTCCAGCTCTGATGGCTGCGCAGCTAGCCTCGGAGTTGAACCCGACGGCTGTGACCATTCCTGAAGCCTTTACCACCAGTGAGGGCATCGTTCTTGTACTCATTTTCCAACCATGCTACCTTTCAATCTCTTTTAGCCCTGACAAGAGCTGCAAGGATTCGCGTACTGTTGTCGGCCCTGCGCCACCTTACCTACTACGGTCTGAGATATCTCAAAGCAATTTCGCCTAAGGGGTAAAGAGGTTCGCCAAGTCAAGGTAAATCGACCATGATCAGGCTCGATTATGACGGTATCTATCACCGGATTGAGCTGTTGGTCTTTGCCCCTGTAAGGAGTGATCAGGATAGGCATACTCATCCTTGGCAGTCGGAAGCTCGTAATCCTACGGGGACTGAGATTCTTGAGCACTACCTGTTCACCTCCTTTGGGGTAAGGCATTTGCTGATCCGGCGGTGCAGCTTGGAAGTACCGGTAATCAAAGTCATACGGCCAAAAGGGGGCCATATTATCTAACCATTGTTGATCATAAGTACCTGCGTAAACGACACGGGACGCAAAGTTCCGACCAATGGGGCCAAAAGACATCGGGAGATACTTAGCGTTTTTACTTTTTACCTTCTTTCCAGGTTCCTCGGTATTCGGCAGCGCTTTGCCAATGAGATGCTTGCCGTTTGAAATTGGATAATATCCCACTCCAATGGGGTTTTTTATGTAAGTTTTTACCTTATCTGGATCCTTTTTGTCCTTGTCGGAGCCGCCATAAGCAACATCATAGCTAATTTTTTTTCGAAGGAATTTTACCGGCAAAGTAGGTGTCATTTTAAATAAAATGCGATCCCAAACACGATCGCCAACAACATTAAAAAATTTTTCAATCTTGCCGACTTGAATCCTAACAGTGACATGTTCCGTTGGTTTCCCTCCAGTTGCATATGCACTTCCGTTCAGCAGGACATCGCAAAATGGTTTGCGATGAGCGTAATCGGTTTCATACAGGGTTGCTGAAAACCCCGGCTCACCAGTAAATTCATCGGCTTCCGTCAGTGGCACCTGCTCTTCCGCCAGCTCCGGCTCATCACCGTTTTTCGGAATCTGAAACGTCGCCTTGATAGCAACAACCAGGAGTTCGCGGCCATCCGGCTCGAAGCCGAGAGTCCAGTCGGCTTCAAATTTTGTCTCGTTTACAAAGTTCATTGCTTCAAAAGCTTCAATTGCCGTTTCCCCGGAGCACGGATCTCAAAAAAAGGCTTCAATGGTTCTCTGATCGCCATCTCCAAGGCAGCCGCGGCCCTTTGTCGCTGGTTCCCATGAATTAACGCGTTCTTTAAGGAACCAATACTCATCTCTTTTCCCCTTAAATAACGGATCCCTGATCGAAAGTTCTTGCGATGTTCCTTCCACCAATTTTTTATCAATTCGGGATTCGGCCAGGGCAGATCCTCGTCAGGATCCATTTCAACATCCTCGTCTTCAGGCTCTTCACTCGGCCCGCCTTCAAACCCCTCCGGTTCTTCTCCATCCAGGTCTTCATATTCGATATCAACGCCAGTAATCATTGAGAAGGACTCCCCCACAGCACGGGTAACATCCTGAATTTCCATGAGCATAATCAGATCGTCAACCAGCTCAGGATCGCCGATAACCCCGGCACCGATAACAGCGTAGCGGGCTGTGTTGGAATTTTTTAGGAGTTCTCGATACCACGTCTTGGCCGAAATAACGTCGAGAACCCGCATCACCATATCCGCCGACCGCTCGCAATAGTCACCACCGCTCAGCGTGATTTCTTTTAAGACGTTGATCACGCGATCATTTCGCTGACCCAGCCGGCCGGCGGACCAGGCAGCGTAAAATTTGCAGGTTTCATCCGCGTCGGATAGCGCATCCATCAATACACTAATGATGTTCGTTTTTCCAAGTTCGCCGGCAGCTTTGAGCGCGCGGGCTCGCAAATGCGGATCGGAACTTGTGATCGCATCTACCAGGAAAGATCCTAGATCCTGGCGATGAACCGCAAACCCGGTGAGTCCGATTCGCATGGCTTTTGTATCGTCCGATCTTAGAAGCGATTCTGCGTGCGTTCTTGCTTGCTCGAAGGTTAACCAGCCGAGTGCAGAGCCCAATGCTCGCCCCAGCTCCGGCGCAGAACATGCGATTTCCAAAACTTTTTGAGTGCGGCTTTCATCGGTGCCTTCGAACGCAATCACACCGGCGGCAAACACTTCACCGGGTTCTTCTTTTTCCAGGCCTGTTTCGCAATACTCCCACCCGACGTCTCCCGCGACCCTCAGACCGTCAATATTTGCCTCAACCCGTTCGTCCAGATCGGCAAGATTTTGAAGATTATAGTTGGGTGCTCGAACGGCATCATCGCGCAAGAGCCACAAAAAAAAGGCCTCCTCAGCATGCTGCTCGACCACTTCCCTGTTGACGAGGGCTGAAATTTCCTGCGGCTTAAAGCCAATTGGCCGCTGTATATTGCCGGATGGGGCCATATATAAATCGCTTATAAAAGTAAATTAATGTACAAATCAATTGAGCTGGACCGACCCGCCTTTGATACGATTGGCACCCGTCGACCGGCTGAGCAAGTATGCACCACGAATGAGCACCTTGCCGGCACGGGTGAGAATGATGCTTGATTTTCCGCATCGCAGCTCGATCTGCTCTTTAGCATCGAAGGTTACCCGCCGGCCGTCGATGGTTACATCCTCTGTTTCCTGTACCTGAAACGCAACAGCATCGCTTTCGGCTTGGTCATCGAGGGTATCGCAAATCGCATCGATAATGATCGGCAGCCCGGGATCGTCGTTTTCAAAGATTATCAGAATCTTATCATTGACTGGCACACCATGCTTCAGGAGCTTCTGTTTGATGGATTCGACGAATCTTGCCGGCAGAGGCCCCAAAGTGTTTCCGGGAAAGTCGATCAGGATCAGGCCCTTTTTGTCGATACCGGTAATGCTGCCGATCCGGCTGCCGGAAATCTTTTTCTCTATCCCAATTGCCTGTATGTTTTCAGCCAGAGAACTTTTCATATTAATTCTCCAAAATTTTCTTAGCTTTCATGACGATATTGCCGGAGCCCTTCATATTGATGTTTTTACCGTCGATGGTAATGTCACCGTTTTTCTTCAAAGTGATGGATGCCTTACCCACTTTTATGGTCAATTGATCTTTAATTTCAATAACTCCCTTTTTTTTCCCTGCAACAGCAAAATCATCACCTGCAGTGAAAGACATCTTTTTGCCGGAGTGAACACTGACATCTTTCCCTGCCTTACACGAAAAATTCTTGCCCGCACTTTCAGTGATATTCCCTCCGGCATTTACAGAAATATTCTTACCCGCCTTTTCAGAAATATTCCCGCCAGCATTCACCGACTTACTTGCTGCAACATTTTCGCTGCTGTGTGCTCCAACACCCACGATCTTGGCACCACCTATCTCCTCAGCCTTGATAGCTCCAACTGATTCGTTCATAGCAGCGCCCACGCTCACCTGATAAGCCGCCCCGATACTCAGTGCCTTGGCAATAGAAATCGTTTCAGTCTTGTTAGACCCGACCTTAACGCTCTGATTCGCACCCACAGTAACATCCTGATTGGCGTCAACCTTGATCGTCTGGTTGCTCCCGACGGTCTCAGAATCATCTACGTCAATGGTGCTCGTTCGATTGTTATGGACAGTCAGTGTCTGATCGTTTTCAATGGTCGATTCCATGTCATACTGGCCGTGGACGATGATCATCTCCTTGCCTGCGGTGTCATTGAGAGAAAACTCGTTGTAGCCGCCCCCGCCGG
>JAGLHQ010000263.1 GCA_023143375.1 Planctomycetota bacterium | reverse complement strand
AGCCATTTCACAGCGGCCTCGTTTAAAATATCGGTCATATAACCTTTGGCTTTAAACTCTCTGCCGTTTTCATTCAAAGGCGGATCGATATATATGCCCTGATCCTTGAAACTTAACCAGTGGTCAAAGCCCGGCCGTGGGTCGGCACTAGAACCGCCCATGTGCCATTTTCCGAAATAAGCGCTTTTATAACCGGCCTCTTTTCGCAGGATCTGATGATAGGAAGGCGTCTTGTCAAAGTCAAAATCACCGCCCATATCGTTAGCCATTATTCCATGACGGCTGCAATATGTCCCCGTCAAAAACGAAGCTCGGCTTGGAGAACACAGAGAGGTCGTACAAAAAGCATTCTTGAGCCAGCCGCCCTCGTTGCGCATGCGGTCAATGTTTGGGGTTTTCAGAAAAGCATGCCCCATAAAACCCATAGCATCAAAACGCTGATCGTCAGTAAGAACAAAAAGAAAGTTTGGTTTCGACTCGGGTTCTTTCATTGCAACAGAGTAACTCTCACACCCGATTGCAGCTAAAGAAGTTCCAACCAGTGCCATAAAACCGCGACGAGTAATGTCGCCTTTGAATTTCTTTTGTGACATAATTATCTCCAGTTTCAAATATTATATACCCTTTATTTCTCATCGACTAATTGGCGAACGTAGGCACGCTTACGAGAATCGACATCACATACAGCAACTGTCTGGAAGTCGCCAATCCCCAGAAAATCCCTCAGAATACCTCGACACTGCTTACCGGTCCCGATAAATCCCAAAGTGATCCGCTCACTAGGTGAAATTTCACTTTTACCAAAGGCAGAAAAAGGAATAAAATACGGAAAACCAATTGAGGCAGCTGTTATTTTTGCTGTACTTTTTAACAATTGCAGGCGATTTAGCTTGCTTGGTGCTGCCATGATAATTCCTGAATTATTGAAAAAACATTTCCCTGCGCATCATTGAGCTTTACTTATAACGGATTTAATGCTAAATATCAATGCGACATGACAACTATTTAACAAATTCGGAGTTAAGATGGCAACTAAGCAAGGTGTAGTACTAAAAAAAACCAGAATACAAAAGCGAACTAAGTTTCTGATCATCTCAACGATCATGGCGGTTATGGGTTTAGCAAGCCTGACTTCCTGTACGAAGACGGACACCCCCCCCTGTCTGAAAGCAATGATCGTAACCGGCCAAAATAATCATGACTGGAAAGCGAGCAGCCCGATACTCAAACAGATACTGAACGATTCGGGCGTGTTTACGACGGAGATCGCCACAAGCCCTGCCAAAGGCGGGGACATGTCCGCCTTTAATCCTCAATTCAACGATTACGATGTTGTTGTTCTGGACTATAACGGTGACATCTGGAACGAAGCGACGCAGCAGGCGTTTCTGGAATATGTCAAAAACGGCGGCGG
>JAGLHQ010000262.1 GCA_023143375.1 Planctomycetota bacterium | reverse complement strand
GGGGAGGCAACGAAAAGACCGGCCCGTATATCCGGTTCAGAGACGGAAAGGTTGTTCGTGACATGACACCGGGACCAGCCGGCGGACACGGGCCACAACATGCCTTTGAAGTTATCAATCGCCTAACCGACCATCCGATCACTAAAGGCCTCCCGCAAAAGTGGATGCACGCCAGGGACGAACTGTATTCGTTATTGAGAGGCCCTGCCGAGAATCTGACCGTCCTGTCGACGGCCTATGCGGATCCGGAAAAAGGAGGCACAGGCGAACATGAACCTGTGTTGATGACGATCCGTTACGGAAAAGGCAGAGTCTTTCACGATGCGCTCGGTCATGTAGGCGGGTCGTATCCGCCCCCGGCTGTCGAATGCGCAGGTTTCATTGTAACTTTGCAAAGAGGAGCCGAGTGGGCAGCCACCGGAAAGGTAACACAGCCTTTGCCGGAAAATTTCCCAACCGAAACACACACCCTCAGATGGAAAGGGTATAAACCGGCCCTGCTCGCCGATCTGATCAAAAGGTGCGCCGAATATGATTATGAAAAAAATCGTGAAGCGTTCAAGCAGCTTGCAGACATGGCAAACGCAGCCAACGATAAACCCCAGCGTCTTAAGAAGATCGAACAAAAAATATTGCCTGTGCTAAGTTCCGACATAACGCCTGCGGCAAAACAGATGTTCTGTAAACAACTAAACACTATCGGCTCAGATTCCTCGGTGGAAACATTGTCGGCCATGCTGGACGATCCTAAAACTGCTGACATGGCACGCTTTGCACTGGAGGGTATCGCCGGCGCCAAAGTAAACAAAGCTCTTAGGCAAAAGCTAGCTGCTGCTTCTGGTAATACCAGGATCGGGATCATAAATTCTCTGGGCGTCTTGCGGGATACCAAAAGCGTCTCTGTGCTAAGTAAGATGGTTTATGATCCTGACGAACAGACAGCCTATGCGGCGATCACAGCACTGGGAAAGATCGGCGGCAAAAATGCGAACCTGACCTTAAAGCAGGCCAAAGATAAAACAACCGGACGGTTGCGGACACAAGTTTTACACAGCTATCTAAATTGCCTGGCTGAGCAGGTTAGCCTCGGTCAAACCAAAAACGCTGCCAAAGAATATCAGCTATTATATAAAGGCCAGGTGCCTGATACCATCCGTATCGCTGCATTAAAAGGCATGGTCCAGGCCAACCCCGCCGGCGCAGGCAATATCCTCCTTGATGTGATCCGCGAAGGAGACACAAAAATCGGACCTGTTGCCTTCCAACTCGTCGGCGAGATATCCGACAAAAATGCCTTAGATACTCTTACCAAAGAATTGCCCGGCCTCTCGTCCTCCGGACAGGTACAGATGATAACCGCTCTCGGATATAAAACCGACCGCACCTTCGCCCCCGCCGTTATCAAAATGATCAACAGCAGCGACCAGGACGTTCGCATCGCGGCACTGAAAGCACTAGCTACGCTCGGAGATGAATCGAACGTTGAATTGCTGGCTAAAACAGCGGCACAGACTTCCGGCTCAGAACGAGAGGCTGCACGCACAAGCCTCTACAGGCTTCGAGGCAACCGAGTGGATGAAACCATCATAGACCAAATAACTGCAAGTGACGCCAATGTCAAAGCAGAATTGATACCTGCTGCCGGCGAACGCTTCATCGCAAACGCTGTTCCAACATTGCTGAAAACTGCCGGCGATGCGGACAAATCCGTGCGTTCCAAATCTATCAAAGCACTAAGGACGCTGGCTGAACCGAAAGACATACCGATGCTGATCGGCCTTCTTACAAAGACTGCCGACTCGTCGGATCGAAAAGGGATCGAGAAAGTGCTGATAACGGCAGCAAGGAAAACTAAAGGCAGCGACAAGTCAGCCCGGTTCCTAAAGGCTATCGAAAAAATCGAAAGCGTTGACGACAGGTGTTCATTGATAAGCGTGCTGGGAATACTGGGCAATGACAATTCTTTGCCTGTTCTTCGTGAAGCATTAAAAAGTGACAACGACAATCTCAAAGAAACCGCGATTCGTACCCTGGTAAAATGGCAGAACCCGGACCCCATGCCGGACCTTCTGAAAATCGTAAAGACCGACACAAACGCTACCAGACAGACACTGGCACTGCGTGGCTATATAGGCCTTGTTGGCAAGCCGTCGGATCGTACTTCGGACGAGTCCGTTAAGCTGCTGGCAGAGGCCATGTCGCTGGCCAAACGCCCGGAAGAGAAGAAGCTTGTGCTTTCATTATTGACCGATTACGAAGGCGACAAAGCGCTGCAACTGGCAAAAAGCTGCCTCGATGATAAAGACACCGCCGGCGAAGCGGCGTTTGCGATCAAAACACTAGAGATGGTCACCGCAAAATCGACTCCAAACAAGCCCGGACTTGTTTCACCTGTCGTTGTTGACGATGGAGAGTTCGAGATCAAAACCGACGACGACGGAGACGGTACCTCATGCTGGGTTTTCGGGACACACCTCTACAATAAGGTTGCCAGGAAATTTAGCGAAGGTATAAACGGCTACGTGCAAATCGAACTGACCTATCGCGACTACGGCCGGGACGAGATCAGGCTCCAATACGATTCAACAGACAAATCAGCAGCGGTAGAAGGTGCCTACAAAACGGCTAAAAAAACTGCAAAACTGACAAACAGCGGAAAATGGCGGACCGAACTGTGGACGCTGGAAGATGCACGATTCGATAAGCGTCAAAATGGCGGCTCTGATTTTAGATTTGCCTGCGCCGGAAGCGAAGCATGGGTAAGCAGGATCAGAGTTTTCAAAAAACCTAAGTGAGAAAGCTTGTT
>JAGLHQ010000261.1 GCA_023143375.1 Planctomycetota bacterium | reverse complement strand
ATTCGCTAAGTCGGTGCCCCAGTCGCTGGGATTGGGTCCCATCTGCAAGACCAGAGTGCTGCCCCCTGCTATTTCCCAGAAACTTATCCACGGCTTATCGTACTTAGCACCATTAAGAGTGGCCGATTGTATGTACACATTGGTTTTGGAAACATCTTTTGCCTCGATGACAAATTTCACTCCGCCGTACTTAAACCGGGGAAGGTGGATGGTAACTCGCTCAAAAATCGGACTGCCGATTGGATACACCAGAGACGAAGGGTTAAAGGGATAAATGCCCATGGAGCTCCATACATACCAGGCTGACATCTCACCACAATCGTCCATCCCGGTATAAACATTCCCCCGGTACATCTTATCCATAATTTCTCTCACCAGTTTCTGTGTTTTCCAGGGCTGGCCCAGATAATTGTAGATGTAAGGCGCATGGTGATCGGGCTGGTTGCCGTGGTTGTACTGGCCTATCATTCCGCCAATATCGATTAAGGTGCCCTCAGGTTCGTAAGGCTTACTAAAAAACTCGTCCAGCTTGTCTATACACCCCTGGCGACCACCCATCAGTTCGGCTAATCCCGCGATGTCATGCGGAACGAACCAGGTCTGCTGCCAGGCATTGGACTCGCGAAACAGGTAGGTGTGGAATGGTTCCATCGGCTTTACAGGCTGCACAAAATCGCCATTCGGTTTTCTCCCCCACATGATGCCCGTAGTGGGTTCGTATACATTCTTATAATTTTTAGATCTAGCGCGGAACATCTTTGCATCGGCTGTCTTGCTGAGTTCCTCAGCCAATATAGCCATCACGCCGTCAGCAAAAGCATATTCCATGGTCTTCGCCACCGCGCTCCTGGACGGCTTACGTGTCTCGGTCGGCACCGGGTCAACGGTGGAGACATACCCATTGTCAAGGTACTCATCGAGGAACTGCATATGTCTGCTATCTGTTATGCTACGATCGGTCTGATTTTTCTTTAGATAGCTATAAGCTGCCTCTATATCGAAGTCATCCAGACCAGACAGGTAGGAAGCAGTGATAATGGAGCTGGCATGATTCCCATGGAAATGGGTGTACATCTTTCCATCGCGTTTGGCAAATTCCACCATGCTCTTTACGATATTCTGTTTGACCTCGGGCTCGATGAGTGTTAGTAACGGCTGCTTGTTCCTGTAAGTATCCCAGATGGAAGGCCACTCGTAAACAGGTTTATCATTTGAAAAATCTGTTAATATTGAGGGCCATTGCAAAGAGCGGTAAAAGGTTGAATAGAAATTTTCACGCTGCTTTGGTGTGCCGCCCTCGATCTCTATCATGCTCAGCTTGTCGTTCCAGATTCGCCTGGCCTTTGCTCTTGCACCTTCAAAACCCAACCCTTTCGCCTCGGCCTCCCAGTTCGCTTTGGCATCGGCCACACTATTACGCGAAAGCACAACCTTAACTTCGATGCTTTCACCCGCAGTAGTGCTGTAGGTGACATAGGCCCCGGCATCAGTCCCAGAGGCTGATTTAGACCCAGCCGTAACTTTGCCATCCTTCCAGGTACCGTATGCTTTAAAGGGCTTGCTGAACTCCATGTAAAAACTATACTGACCGGTACGTATTTTTTGTGTGCCCTGGATATGGGTATTGTCAACAATTTCGAAAGAGGCCACTGGTGTACTCCTGTGGGCCCTGCCCAGATCGATCAGGATATTAGCTTCATCGGTGTCGGGAAACGTATACCTATGGAATCCCGTGTAGGTCAATGCTGAAAGCTCCACCTTAATATTATAATCGTCCAGCACAACGGAATAATACCCAGCCGTCGCCTCTTCGCCGGCGTGCTCGAATCTGGAACGATAGCCGCCATCCGGATTTTCTAAGGAACCAGGAACGATCTGTAGATCACCAACGGTGGGCATCATCAGAACCGCCCCGCCGCGCCAATGCCCTTTATTGGTATGGCCAAAACCTAAAATGGATTTATCCGGATAGAAATAGCCCGAGCCGTAACGGGTATCGTCAACTTCGAGACTACTGCCAACCAAATGGTTATATGGTGACAACTGCACCATGCCATGAGGCACATCGGGGCCGGGATAAACAGTACCGGAAAAACCGATCAGATCGGGATCGGGATCGTAATTCGGTCCACCATACAATGTCATATCTGTTAGAGGAGCCGTACCCATCAAGGCGTTGACATAATCGGCGGGTGTCCGTGCCGAAAGGTTGACATCTTCGACAATTGTACGAAGAGTGAGTTTGTCACCGTTATCGATCTTCCAGGCCCTAAGGTTATGCTCCCCTTCTTTGAGGAGTACATTTTTAAAAACAAATTCTTTTGCACCGCCCGGAATCGTAGCAGTTATATCCGCTCCCTGAGTCATAAAACGCACCGTCTTACCGGCAGATGACGCCTTTGCAAACTGCAAAGTTATATTGTACTTGCCGGCAGTTGTAACGTACGCCCTAAAGTACCCGTTGCTTTCGGGCTTGCCTTTGGGTATCCACAAGTCCTGCTTGGTAAACGTAACAGGATTTTGATGTTCTGTTCCTATGTATGCACGCGGAAGATCGTAGCCTGCGCTTGTGACATCGGCAAACCACTGTTCATAGGCTGCCCGCATCCGGCTGACCTTTTGCGGATTATCGCCTGCAAGGTTGATATTCTCACCGGGATCATTGGCAAGATCATACAATTCAAAGCTGGGGGTAACAGCCCCCATTTCACCGATCTGCCTGTTGTTTATTAATTTCCAGTTCTGGGAACGAATGGCGCTGTTCTGGTAGAGATTGGGCGCATTGCCCCTGTGAAACTGGAAGCCAATATTTCTATCCTCCCAGGGCGGATCGTCCTGCATGATAAGGGGCAATAAATTTCTGCCGTCATATTTTATGGAATCGGGAATCGCAATACCCGCCGCACCCAGCAGGGTTGGAAAAATATCAATATGGGCTGCCATGGTTTCTATGGTTTTGGTGGTACTAAACCCATCGGGCCAGCGAATAAAAAACGGAACCCTTAAACCGTTCTCATAAACCGTTCCTTTTCGCCCTCTCAATCCCGCAGTATATCGACGGGCCCCTGCCGACGCCTGCCCATTGTCACTCATAAAAATCACAATCGTATTATCGGTTAATCCCAGATCGTCAATCTTATCCAATACCCTTTGAAAATTATCATCGATATTGCTTATCATGCCGTAATACACACCGGACGGTTCGGGGATATCTTTATACATCTCGCGATACTTCTGCGGCACATCGTCCCAGGGAGCGTGAGGCGTATTAGTCGCTAAATACACAAAAAACGGCCTGGTCCGGTTTTCCTCGATAAAGCTCAAAGCATGATCCGTATAGACATCCATGCAGTATCCATCAAATTTGGTTTCCACACCGTTATGCTGCAAAACAGGATCGAAATAGCTGCTGCCGCCTTCGGGATCGCTCGGCTGCCCGATGCCGCCGCCAAGATGCACCAGGACTTCGTCGAATCCCTGGTCCTGCGGCCGCATAGGATAATTATCTCCCAGATGCCATTTACCAAATATGCCGGTTTTATAACTATTTTCTTTCAGCATTTCCGCAAGCGTTACTTCATCCGGATTCATCACTGAGCGACCTTTAAAAGTATCGACGGCTTGTGTCCGGTAATTGTAACGTCCGGTCAAAAGACTGGAGCGAGTTGGAGAACATACCGGAGAGCACAAAAACTGATTAAAGACCACCGCATGTTCGGCAAACGAATCGATATTTGGCGTAACGATATCCGGATTACCGCAACGCCCAAGGTCTCCATACCCCTGATCATCGGTCATGACCAGTACAATATTGGGAGGACATCTGTCGGTTCCAGCCGGTTCCTTATCGTTTTTGGCAGGTCCCGAATCTTCATTACTATTTCGACAGCCGACTAATGCAAACAAGACGAAAGTGAGTAATACAATAATGTACGGCTTTATTTCTTTGACCATAACATATCTATCCTTCATACTGTTTTATTCTCAATTCACTTTATAGTGTCCATCCCGCTTTGATCGTTTCTTAAACTCTCCATGGCGACCTGTAATTTCTTGTCAACCATTTTGGATTCCCCGTCCCTTTTGCAAAGGCGATTTTTTGGGGATCCCAGTCGATCTTCTGGTTGTTGTAGTAGACCTGGTTGAGCAAATGGCAGCAAATTACACTACGGGCTCCAATAATCTCATTGGCGACGGGTTTTTTGCGAGAGACCATGCACTCTAAGAAATCAGAGAAATGGTTTTTACTATTGTAAAGCTTTACCCTTGCGTCTTTGAGATATTTTCTTTCGGCTAATATCACCTCTCTCTCCAGGGAAGAGGTTCTGTCGTTTTTGTCATGTCCGGCAACTCTTTTGCCGTCAAGGATCAACTCAAACCTTCCTCGATTGACCTTAACTTCTCCCCGATCACCGAAGAACTGTATTCCGTATCCTTTTCCTTTATGTGTAATGTAAATTCCGTTTGCATACTTTAGCACGCCGCCTGTTCCAGTGGGTCCGTCTTTAGCCGGCGAAACCTCAACAGGTCCGCTGTCATCCATACCCAGGCCCCACTGAGCAATATCAATATGGTGCGCACCCCAATCACAGACAGAACCTCCTCCGAATTCCTTATAGTTTCTCCATTTAGGAAAATGTTTGTGGATGCCGCGAGGGCTCAAGATAGAATTGTAAGACCGCATCTGCGCAGGTCCTATCCACATATCCCAATCGAGACCCGGTTCGGCGGACTCTTCGGGCAGGTCACATGGCCCGGCTGGACCGCCAAAAGAGCAATCTACATGACTGATCTTTCCGATGACCCCGTTACGAACCAGTTCACACGCTACACGAAACTCCGAACCTGAACGCTGCTGGGAGCCTGTCTGAAATACACGATCGTTCGCTTTGACCGCTTTCATTATCGCGATCGCTTCGTTAATGTTATAGGTAAGCGGCTTTTCGCAATAGACATCTTTGCCGGACTTAAGAGCCGCAACCGCAGCGTAAGCGTGCCAGTGATCCGGGGTGGCGATACAAACGGCATCAATATCATCGCGTTCGATTATCTCTCTGAAATCATTATATGCCTTGCAGCCGGCAGTTCCCTTTTCGGGGAACCTTTTATAAAACTCATCTACAATGTTCTTTGCATTTTCGCGGCGATTGGTATCTGCATCACATACAGCAAGAACTTGCACGTCATAGTTAATGGCAGTTTTTAGAAGATTCCCCCCCCGTCTGCCCACTCCTATAAAGCCCATGGTAATGCGTCCGCTTGGTCTGCTCTTCTTTTGAACCTCGTTACATCCAAGAACCATTGGCGATACTGATGCTAAAGCTGCCTTCTTAATAAAACTCCTGCGTGTTTCAAGCATAACTTCTATTATCCTTTCAGTGTCCATCCCGTTCGATAATTTTTATGTAAGAATTCGTTGGCTTCAGGTAAATTACTAAAGCGTTTTGCCTTGGCATCCCAAAGCAGGTTTTGGCGATCAAGTTTTTCGCGTAATTCCATACGCAACGGCACATTTCCCATCAGGACGACCTCGGCCAAGGGCCCTGCCCAGTCAAAATTCGAGCCGGCCGGCTCTCCCCCCTTACAGGCATTAATCCATTCCTGATAGTGGCCCGGTGATGATGCGATCGTCGGTTCCGGCCTATCATATTCTCGCCGTAATGATTCCGGGATGATCCTGCTATTGAATATCTTCCCTTTGTCCCCGACATACATCACTCCATTGGTTCCTAATTGTATACCTTCTTCCAATTCCGATGGGCGATCTGGCTTCAATCCGCCATCATACCATTTAAGTGTTACGGGCGGCAGGTCGCCGCGCTGGGGGAATTGATAGGTGACAACCGACCCCGAGGGATATGTCTCTTTATTGATCAATGTCGATACTGCCTGCACACTGGTCGGATAGCTCAACTTAAGATCACGAAAGATCGGATCGAATCTATGACACCCAATGTCACCCAGCGCTCCGGT
>JAGLHQ010000260.1 GCA_023143375.1 Planctomycetota bacterium | reverse complement strand
CTCCCAACCTGAAAGCGCTGTTCACGTGTCACGACAATGATATGCCGGTGGAGTGTGTTCGGTCGGCTTATCAGCTCTCCCTCTCATGTTTGCCCGGCACTTCATCTGTTTACATACCCTTCCTCGCTTTACGGCTCCGCAACGGCCTGCGCCTACTCGTCAGGGGACACGGACACGGCAACGGCACCCCCTACATTAACAAGTCCGGGGGTTTAAGGCGCTCGGGTCGCTCCCCCCCTGGCAAGCTCGCGCCGGGGAAAAGTATCCCGGCACTCTACTTGCTAGGGGACCCCGTCGCTTCATGCATCCGGCCTATGGGCCGGAGTGCATTAACCCTCGTAAGGTCGCCCTTTCAACCCGCTTCGCAGCAAGGCTCGCGCCAGGGAAAAGACCCTGGCACGGGCCTTGCCCTCGCGGGGTGCGTCCCCTGCGCTTAACGGCTCGCTCAATCGCTCACCTACTACGGGGCCACTCAAGCATTCGGGCGTTTATTTACTACAGCGCCACTGCTCCGCAGAGTGCGCGGTGCTCCGCACTGGCTTCCCCTGCTGTGTTCCCGGTACCTGGTGCGCTTCGTTACCGCGGGGCTCTGTGGCTTCTGGCGGGTTCCGGGGCGCTCAGCCCCGCGTGAGAAACAAACGTACGTCTGCAAATCAACATACACAATGACGCTTCGCGTCATTGGTAATGTCGTTAACGTAGCTCTTTTAATTCCATCATTCCACCTGGTGTCTTGATAATGATGGTGTTCGAAAAGCCAGTCGATAACCGTTCACCTGAATGGCTCACTCCATTACGTAAAGCAGTAACTTTTATATCCATGGCCTCATAATCGCTCGTGCTGCCAGCAAATGAATAAACAGCATGCAGCGTTACGAGAAGCAGAATAATTATGCACACGAAATATCTCATGAACACATTAAATCATAAATCCGGCCGTAAGTGTGGCCACGGTGATCACCACCGTTTCAACTTTGCCCTTCAAAGTAGCAATTGCCGCTTCCTGGCATTGCGGATATCCGCACTGGACCTCTGAGCGGCCGCAAGAGGATCTCTCTGGGCCCCTTGCCGGTGCCGGCACGGACTCCGGATTACCCGGGAGCTGCTCGATGGCGCCAACTCGCAGCGGTTTGTTCCACGTGAAACCGCATAAACACTGGATTCATTCAAGGTGCGTTGAAGATCTTCAACACAAGTGGAAGAACAACGACGTTTGGAAGTCTACAATTTCAGGAGTGGAAGTGAAATTTAACTTCCACATTACCGCCGCCAGTGAACACAACTAACGGATTGCCGTTCGCCGCAAATTTTACAGAGCACTTTCCATCAGATACAGCTTACTCAGCCCCGCGTCCGTTATGATCACGGTCTGCTGGGGGAAGTCCATGCCCTTGTACTTCTGGATAATAACCATCCCTTTAATTTCCATCTTCACGCACATAGTCCGAAGCGAGTGTATCGAGAACGTCCACCCGTCCTCATCGAGGCGCACCTGCATAGATCGAAATGATACGTACTCCTGCTCATCATCATCACTTCGCAGAACCCTCAACAATGCCATAACCATCGCGTCACTATAGTTCACCTGGTCTCCCTCCTGCGATCGAGTTTATGCAGTGCCCTCATTGGTGTCATTCGCGCCGTAAACTCTCCGGGCCTACGCTTCATCTCCGTTACGCGCACAACGTACAGCTTCTCTAACTCAAGCAATACTTTCAGTATCCGCTTCCGGCTGCAGTGCCCGTACGCGCTCCCGATCATAGCGGCCTTAAGTGCTGTCAGCGTTACTCCCTTCGGGGATGCTTCCAGAAGACGATTCAACAAATGAATTCCCAACTTCTCGTTCGTCATATCGCCAGCTCCTCAAGGCTCTCAACTCCCTGCCTGGTCAACGTAATAAATAACGGCTCACCTGGTCCACCGCTATGCATGTCCAGGTATCCAGCCGCCTTCAAAGCCACGAGCTCACGCGCCAGGCTTTCATAACTCATGATCGTCCCGGCAGAGCTTACCACCTCGCGCAGATCGCTAAACTTCGTCGGCTCCGGATAATTCATGAAGATGCCCGTCATGATCACGCGCACTATTTGCTCAAGCTTTCTGCGGGCCGTATCGCTCATCACTCCGGCTCCTGGCTCCCGCTCCGCTTCCATCCCTTCACGGCGCTAGATGTTGCGCGTGCCCAGGGCTTGTCCAGCTTCTTTTCTTTTTTGTACAACAGCTCCACGAGTCCCTTGTCCTGCAGCGCTTCCAGGGCTTCAACAATTTTCTTCTCAGTTGCCCTGGCTAACGTTGTCCCCTTCAGGGATGCCTTCAGCTCACCCATGTTCAATCCCATCGGGTACCGCCTGCACAGCTGTAACCTCACTCCACTTTCCAACTGCTCCTGTTTAGTCATCCGATCTCCTGGCGCTCCGGGAGCGCATAATGTTTCAACGTAGTTCCGGCATCCATGTGTCCCAGCTCCAACCTCAATTTATCGTTCATCTCCTGCCGGAGCTCCTTGGCTTTCTGGCTGGCCTTGCTGTGCCTCGATGCTTGCACCGGGGTGATCGTCAGGCCTTCAGCCTTCGCGGCCTTCCTCCAGATGTGATAAAACGACATTCGATTGTACGGCTTCCGCACCCTCTCGTTGATGAATAACCATGTATTTGGAAACTTACGCTTAGACTGCGCTCTCAGTTCCACGTAGAGGTCATGACTCAGTGGCATGTATGTCTCGGTACCTGTCTTCGTTTCCTTCACCTGGCCCCGCTCATCAAACGTCCGGCTTATCCAGATGCCACCGTCTTCCAGGTCCTTAACCTTGAAGGCCCTGCACTCGCTCGGCCTGGCTCCAGTCTCACAAAGTACTCGAAAGATCAGCTGATGCTCTCCGGGAATCGCCGCAATGATTCGACCTTGCGCATCTTCGTTAATCCAACGCTTCACCCTCGCAGCTTTTTGCTTTATCCTGGGGAACCGGGGCACGTCGTTTATTATTCCCTCGTCACTCAGGAAGCAGAGGAACAACCGCAGAGTATCCATGATGTGCTTGATCGTGCGCGTTGCCAGCTTCCTAACTCTCAGCTTCTTGTAGAACATGCGCACGTCCTTGGCCTGTAACTTCGTTACGTCTCTATGCGAAAACTCCGGGAGAACATAGTCACGCATGCGCTGGCGAAGCTTGCGCATGTATCCGTATGACTTTTCCTCGGCCTCAAGGAACTCAAACCAATTCGCGGCCTCGGCCTCCAAGTCCTGGCATAACTCCATCGGAAACAAAACGGGGCTTCCGCATGTGGGGCAGTAGTGTCGTTTTTTCATTGTCGTTTCTCCCGCTTTTCTATAAATACTTAAAGACTTTTTTTTAATACTTCTTTAAAGCTTTCTTTGCGATAGCCACAAACTCAGCACTGGAGGGCGTTTCCTGCCAATCAATGTTATCCCCAGGGATGTCATGATTATTATCCCTGGGGATATCGCCAACGTTATCCTTTTCGTAAAAGTTGCCATCCCTGGGGATAACTTCAGAGGGGGTCTTGTTTCTACTGCCTGTTGATAACTTCAAGGCCTCGGTGAACAGGCCGTCCCTCTCCGGAAGTCGCCACGTCATGTAGTCGCGATTAATCTCAAAGTATGTTTTCAATTTGCCGTTGCGCGTTATGATGATGCACTTGTCCACCATGGACTTGAGTGTCTTGGATATGTTGCCGGGTTTTATACAGGTAAGCTCTGCAATCTCACGCTGTGTCATTTTTTTCCCTTTCAACTGCCATCCCCACGTTGCACGCGCCAACGCAAAAAACACCCTCGCCTCACGTTTTGGAAGATTGTACTTACAAAGAACATTCTCTATCATCCCGTTGGGGATGCCCGTGAAACTACCCAGTAAGAGAAACAGTTTTTTCAGTGAATGCATGATTACTAATGTACACAAGCCGAGAATTAGTGTCAAGAATAAAAATATGCTATAATACACAGAACAACATTCAAGGAGGAAAAATCATGAGTTTAGCTGGTTATGAATTCTTTAGAACAAACCGCGAAGCAAGAGGATACACACTTCGGGAACTGGCAGAAAACACCGGAATCTCATTCAAATGCATTCACGATATAGAGGTGGGCAGAAAGGAACCTTCATTCACAAAAGTGATTGCTCTATGTGACGCTCTGGGTGTCTCCATACACTCATATCTTAAATACATCAACTATTCGGCTCCAAAATCAGTGCTCAAGCCAAAGAAGGCTAAAAATG
This sequence comes from Planctomycetota bacterium, assembly GCA_023143375.1. GTDB lineage: Bacteria > Planctomycetota > Phycisphaerae > Sedimentisphaerales > Anaerohalosphaeraceae > JAFGKL01. The sequence goes on along the minus strand of JAGLHQ010000260.1, from coordinate 785 downwards.
GTGCGAGAGGGGGGACTCGAACCCCCACACACTTCCACCCTCAACCCGTTGCTGCTTAAGGCAGTATTACACCACTCTTTCACCCGCTCAAAAACGCATTCAACTACCCCCAGCAGAACACTATCAGAAGTTACCGAGGCGGGACGATCGCCAAACACGGAAATGTCCTGAAAACACGAAAAACACACGTTTTTGCTCCTGAAAGTGCAAAAAACGTGCCGTTTCGGTTCCTTTCGGTTCCTTCGAACTATGCGATTACATTAAATTCTCACCGGGGCAGAGGCCTCAAAACATAAAAGTGGTTCCTTCTATAGTAACCGGGGCGGGAGCTGGCGAAGAAAATAGATCGCTTTTACAGAATTACGGGGGAGGTTCTACCGCTCTCTGTATCCACATTAACAGGCCAACCGATCAGCGTTTCACAGTGTTCACAATGAGCACGCAGACCAAGCCCAAGCAAACGAGAATCCCGACCGCAACTGTAGCACCTCATCACGTAGAGTTCCACCACCATGAAAACAGTATATCAGGAGCCGGAGCCAGGAGCCGGGCTCGGAGAGGAAAACCGATCCGCTGTGCTCCACGCTAAGACCTTAACACTTAACAGTGGGGGCTTAGCCTTACACCTTTCCCCGTCTGAGAGTCCGTGCGCCCAGGGGGCGCACTCTTGCTATACCGTGTCATGGTTCTCGCCTGTCCGCGGAGGCCGCGGACAAGCTCCTTCCAAATTGAAACGTAGCTCCTAACGGGTGACGTGGCCTTCTATCTACCCACCCTCCCAACCT